>RFST01000013.1 GCA_009923855.1 Actinomycetota bacterium | reverse complement strand
GTGGATTCCGCAAGGGCAACCGCTGCCGCGACCTCGTCCTCCACCGTCACGTCGGCGTGGTGGTACACGCAGGAATCACCGAGTTCAGCCACCAGGGCTCGGCCCGGCTCATCTTGGATATCGCTCACCACGACACGAGCGCCCTCCTCGACAAACCGTCGAACAGTGCCCTCGCCAATACCACTCGCACCGCCGGTGACCACCGCCACCTTGCCTTCGAGTCGCCCCATGTCTGAACCCTCCGTCTCGTCAACACCGCACGGTGATGTGCGATTCTCCTTCGATGAGCGAACGTAGCCGACGAGGTCGCGACGAATGGTCGTCGGAGCACATCGTGTTGAGTCATTTCACCCTCGGGCGTCACCACGACATCACCGACCGCATCGCGTCGGCCGACCGCGCCGGCTATGACGGCATCGGGTTGTACATCGGCGACTACGAGCGTCTGCGGCGCGACGACCAACTCGGTCTTCTGGATGACCTTTTGGCAGAGCACGACATGCCACTTACCGACATCGAAGTGCTTCGCGGATGGGGCACCGTCGGGCTTTCCGACGACACCTACGCGGCGAATGAGGCAACCGCGTTCGAGATGGCAGACCGATTTGGATGTCGCTATGTGCAGGCCATTGGCGACGTGGTCGACGATGTGGCCGACGCCGGGCGGCGCTTTGGCGAACTCTGCGACCGCGCCGCCGATCACGGTCTGTTTGTGGGCCTCGAGTTCTTGCCGTTCACCAACATCGTCGATGCCGATGCGGGCCGCGCGATTGTTGAGGCGGCTGGCCGCGACAACGGTGGACTGTGCGTCGACATCTGGCATCACACGCGTGGCAGCAACGATCTTGATCAGATTCGTCGCCTCGGTGGCGAACAAGTTGTTGGCATACAGATGAACGATGGCCCGCTCACACCGACCATGACCGAGGACTACGTGCAGGACTGCCTCCGATACCGCGTGCCGCCAGGTGACGGCGAGATGAACGCCCTCGAATTCGTCACCGAACTTTTGCGCATCGGTGCCGATGTCCCGTGGCAACTTGAGGTGTGCTCAGAGACCACATGGGACCGTCCGGGCATCGAGCACGTCACTGCCAGCATCGTCGGCATGCGCCGAGTGCTCGCCGACGCACGCGCTGCGCTCGACGGCTGAACGCCTGACGCGCGGTACCTCACATATGCCGCGGGTGTTCGCGCTCCGGATACCCGCCCGGCGGCAGGGCCGACATCGGGCCCTGCAGGATCAACCCTCCATCGACGAAAAGCACCTCGCCGCTGATGAACCGTGCCGCAGGTGACACCAAGAAGGTGACGGCATGGGCGATATCGGCCGCTTCGCCAACATGGGGTAACGGCTGTTCGACATACCCGGCGCCCACTCCCTCGTCGTAGGTGGCGTCCCACCCCTCGGTGTGGAACTGGCCCGGCGCCACACAGTTCAGACGCACCGACGGCCCCCACTCGTAGGCAAGGGTGCGGGTGAGTTCGAGCACCCCGGCCCGTGCGGCTGCGGAATGAGCAATTCCCGGAATACCCCGTCCGATCGTGGCGATGATCTGGCAGATCGTCCCACCAGACCCGTCAAGCATGCGCGAACCGAAAGCCTGGGTCATGTTCCAGGTGCCATTCAGATTCAGGTCGATCACCGACCGCCACCCGTTCGGGCTGAAGTCACGCGCTTTCTGTGGGAACTGACCACCGGCGTTGTTCACCAAGATGTCAACATCCCCATGGCGATCAGCAAGGGCATTGACTGTCTCGAGGTCACGAATGTCGACAAGGTCGATGCCAACCGTGCGGCCTGTTGCCTCTTCGATGCCCGCCGCGGCGTCGCGCAATCGCTCCTCACGCCGCGCAGCGATCGTCACGTCGGCTCCCGCTGCCGCAAGGCCGGTGGCAATCGCCCGACCGAGACCACTGCCACCACCGGTGACAAGTGCGGTTCGTCCGCGGAGCAGGTCGGGATGAAAGATGGTCGGCGTATCCACGATGGGCGATACTGCCATCTGCCGCGACAACAGGGAGACCCGGAATGATCGAGTACCAGCGCATGTACCACCAAGGCGTGCGAGTGCACGACATCGACGCGGCTATGGCTGAACTGAGTGACCGCCTCGGGGTGACATGGGCCACCGTGCAGCACAACCCCGCCCAGTCGATCTGGACTCCCGATGCCGGGCTCCGCCAGGTGCCGTTGACCTACGTGTACTCCTGTGAAGGGCCACAACACATCGAGTTGCTCCAAGGTCCGCCCAACACACCGTGGGAGGCCGGCAATAACCCCGGTGCACACCACGTTGGGGTCTGGAGTGATGATGTCGCTGGCGACACCCAGGCCTGCCTCGATGCCGGGTGGACACTCGCCGCTGCAGGCGCATCTCCCGAGGATGGCTACGGCGCGTACACCTACGTGGTGCCACCCAGTGGCTTCATCGTCGAACTCGTGACCTCGCTCGCACTACCCCGATTCGAGGCGTGGTGGGCCGGCGGCACGATGGGCAACGAACGCGACTAGTCATCGCGCGCGTTTCAGCGGGCGTTAAACCTGATCGGTAACTCCTTCATCGGGCGAAGGAAGAAACTGAATTCATGCACCTGATCGTCGAGCGGACGCGCCAACTCGATGTCATCGAGCCGTTCGAGGATCGCCGAGAACGCAATCCGTAGTTCGGTCCGCGCCAGCCACGCGCCGATGCAGAAGTGGTTGCCGAAGCCGAATGCCATGTGTTCGTTGGCGTTGGGACGCTCGATGTCGAAGACATCGGGGTTCTCGAATCGCGAGGGGTCACGGTTGGCGGCGGCATAGCGCACCATCACCGAGGCACCCTCTTCGATGTCGACATCGCCGAGGCTCACCGGACACGTCGAGGTGCGCCACAGGCCGGCGACCGGGCCGTCGAACCGCAGACTCTCGTCGATGAAGTTGTCCAATAGCTCCGGCCTGGCGCGCAACGTCGCCATCTGATCGGGGTGCTGAAGCAATAGGTACAGCCCCTTGGTGAGCGCCGAGGTCGTCGTCTCGAAACCGCCGGTCACCAATTGGTGCATCAGATCCTGCAGCTCTTCGATGGTGAAGGGTTCGTCCTCGTTGGCATCGCCCGCCACCTCATCATCGTCGGCCATCCGGTGGGCGTGGACGAGCAACGAAATGAGGTCATCGCGTGGCTCATCGCGCCGAGCCTCGAACTCAGCCGCCAGATGATGCTGAGCATCGAGTTCGATCTCGGCCTGTTCAACCGCTTCATCAACGGTCATCGAGCGCTGGGCTCCAGCCAGCATCGCGTCGGCCCACCGCTTGAAACGCGGGTACTGAGCAGCGTCGAGTCCGAGTTGTTCACAGATCACGATGCCCGGCAGCGGTAGCGCAAAATCATTGAGGAACTCGCACTCACCAGACGCAGCAAAGGCGTCGATGAGTTCATGGGCAATCTCGGTGATGCGCGGCGCGAGGGCGTCGATGTTGCGTCGAGCGAACACCCTGCCGAGCAACCGGCGGTAGTGCGTGTGCACTGGCGGGTCGGTGCGCTGCAGGGTCTGGGCCCGCACCCAGCCACGATCGGCCATCACCTGTGCCGCGGCACGAGCCGATTCCGACAGTTGTGCGGTTCGACCCGACGGACTTGACGAGAACACTTTCGGGTCGGACAACACCCGCCGGGCATCGTCGTACCGCGTCACCATGTACATGCCATTCTCGGGCAGGCGGTGCACCGGGCACTGCTCTCGCATCATCTCGTACGCGGCGAACGGATCGTCCTGCACCGCTGGATCGAAGAAACTGGGGATATCCGGCGACGACGACGCTCCCCCATGCATCATCTCGTCGGATGTGGTCACGCCACGAACTCCTGAGCCCCGTGCTGGAAGATGGCATCCTGCACACGCTCAATCACCGCGGTCCACAGCGCCATTGCCCGTTCGCTCGATGAGTCGAGGGTGCCAACGGCGAACACCGGGATGACCCATCCGTAGATCACGCCGAGTCGGTAGTCCTGAAAGAACTGGTCGAAGTCGTAGCCGGTCACACCGTTGGCCAACAGCGTGTCGTGATAGGCGTGCAGCAGGTCGTTCTCATGTTCGCGCCGCACGGCGTTGTCCATGTTCTGGCCCATCAGGTAGCCCACATCGGCTGCGCCACCGCCGACCGAGATCGACTGCCAGTCGATGACAACAACCTCGCAGCCGCCGCCCGAGCGATCGAAGAACAGGTTGTCGGCGCGATAGTCAAAGTGCACCAGGGTGTGCGGCATGGCCTCCAGACGGTCGAGCAACAACGGGTGATTCCGTCCGTATGCCTCTGAAATCGGGGCCATCTCCGGACTGAGCGCATGCGCGAAGACCTCGTTGAATCCGGGGAGCGAAGCCTCATAGATCGCCTGGCCCGCACGGTTGAGCGGCCCGTTGATGATCGGCACGAACGGCGCCGACTCGAGACCACGGCCATTCCAGAATGCGGCGTGATGCCGGGCGAGCCCGCGCAGCGCGGCCTCGGTCTGCTCGGGGCTGAGCCCGGCGAGCTGATCGCCCATCTCTAAACCAGCGAGGTCTTCCATCACCAGCATGTACGACTCGGCGTCGTTGGGGTCGTCAGAGGTCTCGCACACCACGTGATAGGGCACTGGGGTGCGCACCGGAGTTGCATGGGCCAACTCGGCGTAGAAGCGGTGCTCGCGCTCGTACACCCTCGTGGGCCGCATGATCGCCATGACCTCGGGCGATGCGGTGGGGAACTTCACGATCATCGATGTTGGGGCGTTACCCGCATCGCCGTCGTAGGTCACCGAGATTTTGCCAACCTCGCCCATGAACCCAATGCCGGCGGCGGTTGGATCGGTGCTGATCGACGCCACGCTCGCCGACCCCGACAAGACACCCGATGAGCGAAGCGCGTCGGTGAGCCACTCGGCGGTAACGGCGGATGTGGTGGTGGGTACCTGCTGTGCCATAGCGAGATGGTACGCAACGCCAGCACCACGACCGCGACCGGACACCCCCCGACGCATCGACTCCGGCCAGCTGCATATCGATCGGTATGCTCGGCCTCGACAGGGGCACCCACACGCACCCTGCACCACGACCGTGACTCTGGGGGTTCCCATGTTTGATTTCTCCGGCAAGACCGTTCTCATCACCGGCGCCAGCTACGGCCTCGGCGAGCAGTTCGCCCACGCATTCGCCGATGCGGGCGCCGATCTCGTGCTGACCGCCCGCTCCGCTGACATGCTGGAAGCTGTTGCCGAGGTATGCCGCGGCAAAGGGGCCAAAGTCACCGTCGCCACCGGCGATGTCAGCGTCGAGAGTGACGTCACACGCGTCGTCGAGGCTGGAATGGCAGATCACGGCAAAATCGACGTGCTGGTGAACAACGCCGGCATCGCCGATGTCCGCGGCGTGTCAGCGGAGAGTTTCGATGCCGACATGTTCAACAACATCGTCAACGTCGACTTGGTCGGCGCGTTCTACTTCGCGCGTGAATGCGGACGCCGAATGCTCGAGGCCGGCTCGGGCTCCATTGTCAACATTGCGTCGATCATGGGCAGCGGCGCCAACGAACTCAACGTCATCGCGTACACAGCAGCCAAGGGCGGTCTGGTGAATATGACCCACCAACTCGGGTGCGAATGGGCAGACCGTGGCGTGAGAGTGAACTCGGTATCACCGGGTTTCATCGTGACCGAGATGACGCGCGTTGCGCTCGAGGCCATGGGCATGGACAAGTGGATCGCCAGCCGCACACCGATGCGACGTGTCGGCGAGGCCCAAGAAGTCACCAATGCCGTCATGTTCCTCGCGTCGGATCTCTCGTCGTACATCACCGGCGTCGACCTCCACGTCGACGGTGGCACCAACGCTGGTAACGGCTGGTTCCAGATTCCGCCCATTCACTACGAATGGAACAAGGACACCGCGCCGATGGTGCCGAGCTCCTACGAACCGGTCATGCCGCGGCCCGACTGGTACCAAGCCATGGAGGCCGGAATTCCCGGCGTGCACTACCCGCTGCCTGAGGGTCTCGACGGCTGAGATGCCTGCCCGGGTCGCGATCGTCACCGGTGCTGCCCAGGGAATCGGCGCCGCTGTCGCGCAGCGCCTCGCCACCGACGGCTATGCGGTAGTGGTCACCGATCGCCGCGAGGAGATCACACATGTGGCTGCCACGACCGGATCGATTGCCCACGTCGGTGATGTGGGCGATGTCGACCATGTGCGCCACGTTGTTGATACGACAGTGGCCGATCTCGGTCCCATCGCCGTATTGGTGAACAACGCTGGGGAGATCTGGCCAACAACAGCCACCGACAGCGTCGACGGCATCGAGGGCGAATTCGACCGTATGTTCGCGTCGAATATTCGTGGAGCATTCCTCTTCGGACGCCACGTCGTGCCGTCAATGATCCAACGAGGCGGAGGCGACATCGTCAACATCTCTACCGATCACGTGCTCCCCGGGCCCGGTTGTGATCGCCACCACGGTCACGGCTCGATGGACCTCTACAACGCATCGAAATGGGCCCTGAACGGACTCACCTTCGACTGGGCGCGAAGCCTCGCGCGTCACCACATCCGGGTCAACAACGTCTGCATGGGTGCGACTGACACCGAGATGCTGCGTAACTGGATGGGACCAAATGTTGACCCCGCGATGGCGGCCACCTGGATGCACCCCGATGACGTGGCTGCGGTTATTTCAGAGTTGATTGCCGAAGGTCCCAACGGCCGAACAGCGGACTCGGTGGGCTTGTACGCCGGCCAACCCTGTGTCTTGCCCCCACCCTTGTGAGAGCACGCTAAGTCATCACCGCATCGTCGTTGGCAGGTGCCAACAGGTGTGCATTTCCCCCAGGCGACGGCACGACAACTCGGGCATGGCTCCGTCGGCCAACGAGATACGGGCTGTTGCGTCGAGAACCGCCCGCGACACGGCAACGGCAATATCTCTGGTCAGTGCATAGCGCGACCGCGGCCGTTCACGGGGTTCAGCGGGCCACCGAGATGGCAACCCGGTGCCAATCGATATTCCAGACGGCAGCCCATCGGCTCGGTACTGACCGCGTGGCTCACGCTGACAGAGGTCTGCTCGGCGCACATCGAATTGATCCGGATGACTGAACACCCGAGGATCACGATTCGCCGCGGCCGCCGAGCACCACACCAGAGCTCCTTCGGGGAGCAACCGACCGAATCGCTCCACTTCATGTCGCGCCCATCGAGCAGCGCCGAGAACCGGTGGTGAATGTCGCAGGGTTTCGAGCCAGGCAAATTTCACGAGGCGCGGATCATGGACGAGCACGTCCAACTGTTCGTCATCGGTCAGCACGGCGCACCACATATTTGCCAACCCGCCATGCAGAGTTTCGATATCGGCTTCGAGAAGAGTCGTTGCGATATCACGACCGGTCACCCGCCCGTCCGGGAGTGAAAGCCGTGACGCGACACTCACCAGGTCGTCGCCGTCACCATCTGCACGTGCTGCCAACAACTGATCGAACAACACCGTTAATTCTTCGAGGGCACGGCGCCCGAGGACGCTGGCCTGAGGATCCCACCCCGCACCTTGTTGCATACGCCAGGTGGCACTCCACACATCCACGGCGACGTGATGCTCAATGCCCAGTACCTCCGCTACAACCTCAACCACGGTGCCGGCCGCCAACGAGACCGCAAGATCACCATCGACTCGAACGGCATCGATGACTGCGCTACATATTCGGTCAAGACCGGCATCGATCCGGTTCTGCACGACGAACCCAATCTCAAGTTCGCCCCATAGTGAGCGGCCAACACAGTTCCGGGGATAGCTCGACCGACGTGAGCGCACAGCGAAGTTCGCGGTGTCGGCCAGCACCGACGTCACGTCGTCGTAGCGCGTGATCCAGAACCGATTGGTGACCCAATCGCGGTAACAGGGATAGTTCTCGCGAAGAATCGTCAGCGACGGGTACGGGTCGCAGCGGAACTCGTCGCTGATCAATTGGCGAGGGCGAATCAGGTTTGTGGTGTCACCGACCCGTTCACGTTGATACACCTCGTATGAGCGATAGTGCGTGTTCTCGGCAACGGTGTCGGCGGCATCATCGGAGCCGCTCACAAGTCGAACTCCAACCACAGTTCCCGGATCGAACCCAAACCGATGGGTGCCAACGACACGCCGTCGAGGTCGGTCGGCATCCGGTCGCGAGCAATACGAACTCCACTCACGCGTTCGGCAAGGATCTGCGAGCCGATCACCGCCTCTTGATGGGAAATCCACGCTCCGGGACACAGATGAGGGCCCACACCGAATGCCATGTGGCTGAACTGTCCATCACGGTCATGGCCCGAACGGAGTATGCGGCCGGTGTAGAGGTCCGAGCGCGCAATATCGAAGCGTTCGGGGTCGGCGAACACCCGTTCATCGTGGTTGGCCGACACATCAACCATATGCATCAACGATCCGGCGGGGACTCTGACGCCATGAAGATCAAGATCAAAGGTGTTATGCCGAGGCTGGCCGCCGATCGAGGTTGAATGCCGGAGCATTTCGTGGAACGCCGCGTTCCAAAGTTGAGGGTCTTCGCGAACAGCCTCCCACTGCTCGGGATGCTGCAACAGCAAGAACCACATATTCAAAATGGCTCCCCGCGTTGTCTCACCACCACCTCCCACGATCAGGGCAATGAACGACGTGATCTCCTCGGTCGACATGACGTCACCATCGATCTCGGAGTGGCAGAGTTCCGAGATGATGTCGAGGCAAATCTCATGGCCCTCATCATCGAGAAGGTGAGTCGGCTCGCGACGTCGTTCTTCCACCAGAGTGCCCACGTAATCCTCGAGGGCCTGCCGTGCCAGCAGCCCGTCATGGTGGGTATCGCTGCCGCCAAGCCCAGACATCATCGCGTCGTACCACCATGTGAACTGCTGACGAGCCTCTTGGGGAATGCCGAGTACCTGAGCCACGACACTGATGGGGAACTCGTTGGCGAAAGCACGACCGAGTTCGATCGTCATCACTGATCGCTCTCGGTCGATCACCACACCTTTCGGGTTCGCTGGGTCAAACCACTGATCGATGAGTTCGGTCGCCAGCCCGCGGATGGCATGCAACCGTTTTGTGAGCGCCGCACCGACGAGGTGTCGCCCGTAGATATTGCGACGGCGTCGATGCTCGATACCGCTGAGTTCCAACTGAGTGTTGCCAAGAACCCCCGATGACGAACCCTTCGGAATTGTGTTGAAACCGACCTCATCGAAATAGCCGGCAGTGATGTCGGCATAACGAGTTACGAAGTAGGCGTTGTGCAAGCGGTCGTGGAACACCGGGTAGTGGTCGCGCATCAATCGGTAATACGGGTATGGGTTGCGCGAGAATTCGCGACTGTCAAGGATGCGTGGATCGATGAGGGGTATGCCAGCGTCATCCTGACCCATGTCGTGCGCCTCCCCCACCGGGAGGGCATCAAAACCCGGGCGCTCGTGTGATCCGCTCACGAATAGTTCGTCAAACGCCCCCCGTAACCCAGCGCCGCTCATGTCGTCGCCGCCCGGAAGCCGATCCGCAGTTCCTTTAACGCGCGAAGGAAGTAGTTCGGCGCGATGCCGAGATCTGTGTCATCACAGAACCACATCTCATCGATGCGTTCAACGAGCATGGAGAACCCCTGCATCAGTTCCCGTCGGGCCAGTGGTGCCCCCATGCAGTAATGGGTCCCGAACCCGAACGTGACATGTCGACGGCCATCATCACGGTCAAGATCGAATCGCTCCGCATCAGCGAATACTTTTTCGTCGCGATTCGCGGCTGCATAGCCGATGAGCAACATCGATCCCTTTGGGATACTGACACCGTGCATCTCGACATCGACGGCCGCCGTGCGCATCAATCGCTGAACAGGGGCCTCGAGACGCAACACCTCTTCCACCAGTCGCGGCACGTAATGCTCGGGATCGCTCTTCAACCGGTCCCACTGGTCGGGATTCTCAATCAGTAGTCGCACACCGCCTGATAACGCGTTGGTGGTGGTCTCTGACCCCCCAACGAAGGTGTCGGCCATCATCTCGGCGTGAAGTTCGTTGTCGGTGAGGCAACGACCCCATTCGGGAATCTCAGTGTTCACGAGATCGGACAACAGCGTGTCGTTTGGCTCGCGACGCAACCGCTCAAAAATCGGCTGGAAGTAATGCTGCGCCTCAATCTCCATCTCGGTTGACCAGATGACTTCCTCTTTGGTCTGCATCAACCCCAGTCGCTGCACCCATGCATCGGTCCACGCTTTGATGCGCCAAATGTCGTCAGGATCGGCTCCCATCTGAATGCCGATGACGAGCAGCGGCAGGGGGACGGCAAACTCACTGACCCAGTCACAGGTGCCCCGATCGATGAACGCGTCGAACAGGTCTGCTGTGAGCTGTGCGATCTGCGGCTCCAGCTGTTTGATCCGGCTTGGCCGAAAGGCGTGATCGAAAAGGGCACGCATCTGCCGGTGCTCAGGATCGTCACGGGCGGCCAGCGTCGGTCCGGGCACCCACCCCTTTTCCTCATAGAGCGCCAACACATCGCCTCGCGTGCGCGAGCGAGCACTCGACCGCAGTGAGTTATTGAAACGTTCGGTATCGCTGAGCACTGATTTGACGTCCTCATGACGGGTGATGACGAAGCCTCCCACCTTGGGGTCAAACCACACAGGTGCCTCGGTACGCAGCGTTTGATACGCGTGGTATGGACAGTCGTTGATCGCTGGATCGAAGAAATCAACCTCGTCAAGAGACGGGGCCGGTGGTTGCGCTGCACCATCGCGCATGGGGTTGTTTACATCCTCAGACATTTACGCCTCCTCGTTATTTCCAACGGTGCGATCACCGCTCATCTCCGGCCACGGCCACTCGGAATGTCGCGAGTAGTGTCCATCCACATGAGCCGCGATCCGATCGAACATCTCCAGCACCTCTACGCCGATGCGGTCATCCGCTACGACGCCGAGCAGTGGGGTGCCACCTGGGCTCCCGACGCCACGTGGGAGCTCGGCGCCGGACGCACCGTCGAAGGCCGCGAGGCCATCTTGAGCCTGTGGCATTCCGCTATGGGGAGCTTTCACGCCGTCTGCCAGAACGTGTTGAACGGTACCTATGAACTTGACGAAGAGGCTGGCACCGGCACCGGTCGGTGGTACATCATCGAGCACTACCACCGGCGCGGTGACGATGGGGGTACCAAGGGCCGACTCCTCGCCTACTACCAAGACACCTACACCCGTGTCGACGGCCGTTGGGTGTTCGCCAGTCGTGAGTTGGTTCCGCAGTACAACGGACCCGCCGACATGTCTGGCGATTTCTTGAACTTCCGCTGACGCCTCGGCCGGGCTCGACCGCTGCTCAGCGCGGGTTCTCTGGCTCACGGCTCCACAGAACCTCGAAGTCCACGGCGATATCGAGCACTTGGTATGCGCGACCCATTCCCACACAGAACCCGGCGATGGCCGTGAGTTCGAGGAGTTCGACGTCGCTGAAGTGTTCGCCGCATCGCGTCCAGAACTCGTCGTCGATGGCGGTGTGATCGATGGCGAAACGTTCACCGAACTCGATGGCGAGCTTCTCGCGCATCGTGAAGCGATCGTCGTCGTGGTACCGCGATACCGACGCGTAGAGGTCATCATCCATTCCTTGCTGCATCGCCGATGCAGCGCGAGTGTTCAGTCAAACGTGACACTGATTGAGCTGAGCGATACGCATTCGCATCGCCTCGCGCTCACGGATCGGAATAGAGCAGCGCTCGTACATCGCGGTGCCCATCGCGTGCAGACCTTCGCCCACATGCGGAGCCAATTTCCAGATGCGCTTGGCCTCTTGGCCGTCGCCATCGGGTACGTCGATACGTGCCATCGGTCCCCCTCAGTTCCGAATCGCAACCAAACATACCAGTCGGCTAGTTTCCGATCGTCACCGGGCGGCCCCGCTCGGATGTGACCGCACGATCACTGAGGAGACCCTGTGAACGCGAATGCCTTGAACGTAGATCTCGACACCCTGCGCGACCTGCATCTACGAATGCTGCGTATCCGTTTGTTTGAAGAGGCCGCCGGCAAGATTTTCGAACAGGGCAAGATGCCTGGGTTCATCCACCTCTATGTCGGCCAAGAGGCAGTGGCGGCTGGCGTATGTGCCGCACTTCGCGTCGACGATCAGGTGGGTTCTACCCACCGCGGTCACGGCCACCTCGTCGCCAAGGGTGGTGACCTGTCGTTGATGATGGCCGAACTGATGGGCAAGGCCACCGGCTACTGCAAGGGGCGCGGCGGGTCGATGCACATCAGCGATCTCGATCTCGGCATGCTCGGCGCGAACGGCATCGTCGGTGCCGGTGCCCCGATTGCTGTCGGAGCCGGTTTTGCGAACAAGTACCGCGGCAACGACACCGTGTCGGTGGCGTTCTTCGGTGATGGTTCAACGAACATCGGCGCGTTCCACGAGGCCGCCAACATGGCAGCGGCATTGAAGCTGCCGGTGGTCTTCGCTTGCGAGAACAACGAGTACGGCGAATACACCCGCCGCGATGCCACCATGGCGATCACCGATGTGGTCGAGCGCGCTGCCGCGTACGGGATGCCGGGCGTGATCGTCGACGGAATGGATGCCGTCGCGGTCTACGAAGCAGCCACTGAAGCAGTCGCCCGGGCGCGCGCGGGTGACGGCCCCTCATTCATTGAGGCCAAGACCTACCGCTACTACAACCACCACGGCGTGCAGGTCCTCGGCATGAAGTACCGCAGTGACGAGGAACTCGAAGAGGCCAAAGGGCGCGACCCGATCCCGTTGCTCGAGAAGCGCATGGCCGATGCCGGCCTGATGTCGCCCGAGGAAGCCCAGGCCGTGCACGACCAGGTGGCCGCCGAAGTGGCTGCCGCGGTCGAGTTTGCCGAATCGAGCCCATTCCCCGAGCCCGACACCCTGTTCGACGACGTGTACACCGTTTCTTGAGGAGCATCAGATGAGCGCAACAGACACCCAGACCCGTGAACTGACCTGCGGTGGTGCCTTCAACGAGGCACTCCACCAGCTGATGGCAGAAGATCCCGACATCTTCGTGGCCGGCGAGGATGTCGGCGGCGTCGGCGGCGTGTTCGGCGGGTTCGCCGGGCTGCAGGACGCTCACGGCGCCATGCGTGCCGTGGATACACCCATTTCCGAGCAGGCCATCATCGGCCTCGGTATCGGAGCGGCCGTCACCGGCCTGCGTCCCGTCGTCGACCTGATGTTCATGGACTTCGCACTCGTGTCAATGGACCAGATCGCGAACCAGGCCGCCAAGTTGAAGTACATGTTCGGTGGTAAGGCCAAGCTGCCGATGACGATCACCACGGCGGGCGGCGCCGGCCTGTCGGCCGCCGCACAGCACAGCCAAAGCCTTGAGGCGATGCTGTGCCATGTCCCCGGCTTGAAGGTGGTCATGCCGTCCACCCCACACGACATCAAGGGCCTGCTCGTCGCCTCGGTGCGCGATGACAACCCCACGATCTTCGTGCAGAACAAGCGCCTGTTCGGCATGTCGGGTCCGGTTCCTGAAGAGCTGTACGAGATTCCTCTTGGCCAGGCGAACGTCGTGCGCGAGGGCGCCGATGTCACCGTTGTTGCCTACAGCCGGATGCTGCACGAGTCGATGGCGGCCGCCGAGCGCCTTGCCGGCGAGGGCATCGATTGTGAGGTCATCGACCTGCGCACAGTGTTGCCGCTCGATACCGAGACCGTCGCCGCCTCAGCCCGCAAAACCAACCGCGTGGTCATCGTGCACGAGGCCGTGCGTTTCGCCGGGCTCGGCGCGGAGATCGCTGCCGAAATCCAGGAGTCGTGCTTCGACTACCTCGATGCTCCGGTCGGCCGTGTGGGTGCGCCGTTCACCCCGGTGCCCTTCAGCCCCAGCCTCGAGGCCGAGTACGTGCCCAGCCCCAAGCGCATCGCCGAGGGCATCCGCGCAACCGTCGGGCGTCCTGTCCCCGGAGCGTGAGCAACCCGCCGTGTACCTCCGCCGTCGGCATCGTCATCAACCCGCTCGCGGGCACCGATATCAGGCGTCTTGTGTCGTCGGCATCGCCGACCACCGAGATGGCCAAGATCGGTGCAATCCGTCGTGCGGTCATCGGTGCCATCTCGGGTGGAGCGCGGCATGTACTGCTGACCGGCGATCGCCGCTCGCTAGCGGAGCGGGCGCTCGAACGCATCGAACGGGACCTCCAACCGGGGCTCATCGACGAGGTCGACACCTCCATCGTGGAGGCGCCGCCATATGACCACCGTGACAACACCGTCGATGCCGCGCGTCGACTGCGCGAGTTGGGTGCTGGTGCGCTCGTCGTATTCGGCGGCGATGGCACCCACCGCGATGTGGTCTCAGGATGGCGCGAGGCGCCCATGGTCGCTGTGTCCACTGGAACAAACAATGTGTTCCCGCGCGCCATCGAGACGACCCTCGCGGGTCATGCCGCCGCGGCCGTTGCAACCGGGCGCGTGCCGCTCCCACATGCATCGTGGAGGGCGAAGGTGATCGACGTGGAGATTCAGCGCGCCGACGGTCGCACCGAGTCCGACCTCGGCCTGGTTGATGTCGCCCTTGTGGCCAGTGCATTCACGGGAAGCCGTGCTGTCTGGCACGGCGACTCGCTGCGCCATCTCATCGCTGCCATCGCCGAGCCGGCCTCCGTTGGCCTGTCGGCCATTGCGGCCGCTGCCGCGCCCTGTGGTCGCCGCGAGCCCGGTGGTGTGCACGTCGAATTCGACCCGAATTCGCCGACCACACGGCTGACGGCCCCGATCGCCCCGGGGCGGTACGCCACCCTCGGGGTGGCTAGCCACCGGCGCATCGCCCCTGGCGAGATGGTCACCGTCGGTGGCCCGGGCGCGCTGAGTTTCGACGGCGAGCGCGATGCTGTGATCGGGCCCGACGACCACGCCACGCTGCGGGTGGCCGATGACGGACCTCACATCATCGACGTCGAGGTCACGATGGCTGCGGCGCTGCACTCTCAACTCCCCGACGACCCCACGACACCGGAGCAGAACTGATGGCTACCCCGTTCAACATGCCCAAACTCGGCCTCACCATGGAGGCCGGCAAGATCCTCGAATGGCTGGTCGATGACGGGGCAACCGTCGCCGAAGGCGACGCGGTGTTGGTCATCGAAACCGACAAGGTCGAATCTGAAGTCGAGTCGAGCGGAAGCGGCGTCCTGCACCGCATTGGCGAAGTTGGTCAGAGCTACGACTGCGGTGTGCAGATTGGCTGGTTCCTCGAACCCGGCGAAGAGGTGCCAGCCGCTGCCGCCCCGAGCGCAGCGGACGCACCTGCAGCGTCGTCGGCCGCGGCGCCGGCTGCGACCGCGGCCCCCGCGCCGGCCCCTCTGCCAACTGCAGCGCGCACGAGCACCGGCCGCATCATGGCCTCACCGAACGCTAAGCGGATCGCTGCTGAACTGGGCATCGACATTGCCACGGTGGCAGGCACCGGCCCCGGTGGGCGCATCGTGTCCGAAGATGTGGAGGCCGCAGCCGCTGACCCATCGCGCCGCGTTGCAGCTGCCCCGGCGGCCGTCGCACCGGTAGCGCGTCCTGCGGGAACCGGACGCGCGCTCGCTAGTTTTGCCGCCCGTCACCTTGCCGATGAGCTCGGTATCGATCTCGACACTGTTGGTTCGCTCACCGGTGACGTCCGCTTGGGACGCGAGGACGTGGTGGCACACGCCCGCGCCCTCATCGCCCAGGCACTCGGCGCCACGCCCGGCACGCCGCTGACGGCACCGGCGGCTGCGCCAGCGCCAGCACCGGCCTTCGCTCCGCTCAGCCAGACGCCCACGTCGACCATTCCGATGTCGGGTATGCGCGGCACCATCGCCAGCCGCATGTACGACTCGTTGCAGCAGATGGCGCAACTCACGCTGAACATGGATGTCGACATGAGTGCCGTGGTCGCCGACCGTGAGCGCCGCAAGGCCGACGGCGCAGCTCCCGGCTTCACCGACTACGTCATCGCGGCCGCAGCGAAGGCCCTGGTTGATCACCCCTTCGCCAACAGCCAGATCACCGGTGACGGCGTGGCGCTTCTGCCGCAGGTCAACGTGGGCATGGCCGTTGCTCTCGATGACGGCCTCGTCGTACCGGTTATTCGTGACACCGCGAACCTCTCACTCGATGACCTGTCAGCCGAGACCACGCGATTGGCCGAGGCTGCGCGAGCAGGAAAGCTCAAGCTCGACGATCTCGAAGGCGGCACCTTCTCGGTGACCGCGCTCGGGATGTTCGGGGTGGATGGGTTCACGCCCGTCATCAATGCCCCCAACACCGCGATCCTCGGGGTCGGTCGCCTGCGCGACGAGACCGTGTGGGTCGACGACACCCCCCGCCGAACCACGGTGCTGACCCTCAGCCTCACCTGGGATCACCGCGCCTTCGATGGCGCGCCTGCAGCTGAGTTCACCCGCAGCATCCGCCAACACCTCGAGGCCGTCGGCCAAGGGTGACACGCCACGAACGAGGACATCGACAATGACTGAGACCCTGACCGGAACCGACCGCTCTGCCGGCATCAGCTACGAGGAACTCCTCGATGCCGATAGCCGCACCGACCGCGTCCCCGCTCACTTGCGCGCGGCATCACCGATGCCAGCCGGTGATATGCGGGTTCCCGCTGCGGTGTACCACTCGCGCGCTTTCCACGACCTCGAAGTGGAGTTGTTGTGGAAGAAGGTGTGGCAGTTGGCCTGCCACGAGGATGAACTGCGTGGCGTTGGCGACTATGTCGTGTACGACATCGCCGATCTGTCGTACCTCATTGTGCGCACCGGCGAGGGCGCCGATGACATCTCTGCCTACCGCAATGCCTGCCTCCATCGCGGCCGCAAGCTGCGCGAGTGCGACGGTCATGGCGCCAAGGTGCTGCGATGCGCATTCCATGGCTGGTCGTGGCGCCTCGATGGATCGCTGAATGAGATCCCCTGCCAATGGGACTTCCCCACCGTGGAGGCCGACGACTACGGCCTTCCACGGGCGCAGGTCGGTCGCTATGGCGGCTTCGTGTTCATTAATCCTGATCCCGAGGCGGCACCGCTGGCGGACTTCCTCGGCTCGTTTCCCGACACGCAGACCACATTGCCGATGGAGAACCGCTATGTCGCGGTGCACGTCGCCAAGGTGATGCCAGTGAACTGGAAGGCATGCCAGGAAGCCTTCATGGAGGCCTACCACGTGGTGGCCACCCACCCGACCCTGATGGAGACGATGGGCGATGCCAACTCGCGGTACGACGTCTTCGAGAACTACAGCCGGGCGATCTCACCCAACTCGACCCGCAGCCCACATCTGGCGAACAAGCCCGCCTACGAACCGTGGCCTGACGGGAAACAGTTCTGCCGGTACCGCCATCCCATGTCGGGGTTCATCTACGAGCGCGCCGACGATGACGTGGTGCACGTGATCGACAACGACGGCAACGTGTCCGTGTTCAACTCAGACGGGGTGTGGGTGTCTGGCCCGATCACCCAAGCGGATCCACACCTGTGCCTGTGGATCGGCGGCCCACAGGTGCCCGGTTTTGAGACTGTGCCGGTCAGCATCAACCAGCCCGATGACGGCACTCCGTGGCGCGAGTACTCCGCTGACATGCGACGCGAGGAACTGCGCCGCACTCTCAGCGCACATCACGGGGTGGACCCCGATGACATCTGCGATGCCGAACTTGTCGATGCCATCTACTACTCGGTGTTCCCAAACTGGAGCCCGTGGGGATGCTTCAACGCGATCAACTATCGCTTCCGACCGAACGGCAACGATCCGGACAGCTGCATCTTTGAGGTCATGTTGATGGCACCGTCACCCGAGGCGGATCGTCGACCCGACCCGGCCAAGGTGGTGCACCTGGGAGTGGATGACGACTGGACCGAGGCGCTCGTCCTCGGGCCCCTCGCCAAGATCTTCCAGCAGGACTCCTTGAACCTCCCATGGGTGCAGCGCGGCGTGCGCAATATCGAGTCGGGACAGGTGGTGTTCGCCAACTACGCCGAGTCGAAGATTCGCGATTTCCATGTGCGCCTTCAAGCGCAGCTGGGCATCGACTACGCCGAGATGATGGCCGGTGTGCCGGTGGAGATCCGTCTCTGATGCCGGCCTTTGCCACTGCGGCCGCAGCGAGCGACCCCACCGCATTCGCCCTGGTTGACGACCGGGGTGAGTTCACTTGGGCGGAGGTTGGCGACGCGCTGAACCGCTGCGCAAACAATCTGCTCGCCATTGATCTGGGCGAGGCCCGTCGGGTTGCCATCTTCGCCGAGAATGCCGCCGAGGTTGCCCTTGCTCACCTCGGTGCACTCATCGCCGGAGCGTCATCGGTTCCGGTGAACTTCCACCTGACCACCGATGAGGCCGAGTACATCCTCACCGATTCAGCAACGCGGGTGCTCTTCGTCGGCCCCGAGACAGCCGAGCGTGGCATCGCGGCAGCTCGTGCGGCCGGAGTGCCCACTGTGGTGGCATGGCGTTGCGGCGATCTGTGCGACGGCACAACGGTGATTGATTGGGAGCAGTGGTTGGCTTCGGCCGACCCGGCTGACCCGCCCACCGACCTCGCTCCTCGTCCGAACCTGTTGTACACGTCGGGAACCACCGGCCGCCCGAAAGGCACCGAGTTGCCGCCCACGATGTTCGCCGGTGGCGGGAGTATCGACGAGCACCTCGAAGCACTCAAGCAGAACTCGTTCGTACCGTTTGGCACACACCTTGTCGTCGGTCCGATGTACCACACAGGGCCACTGTCGGGTATGCGTCTCTTGGCTGCCGGTGTGCCGTCGGTGATCCTCGGACGTTTCGATGCCGAGGCAACCTTGGCTGCGATCGATCGCTACCGGGCGGGATCCTCGGTGATGGTGCCTACCCACTTCGTGCGCATGTTGGCTCTGCCCGATGATGTCAAGGCTCGCTACGACGTGTCATCGATGCAGATGCTGGCGCACACCGGGGCGAAGTGTCCGGTTGATGTCAAGCGATCGATGATCGAATGGTTCGGCCCAGTGTTCCGCGACTCCTACGGCGCGACTGAGGTCGGCACCGTCTGCACGATCAGTTCCGAGGAGTGGCTCGAGCATCCCGGATCGGTTGGGCGTTCTGTGCCGCCGTTCACGGCAGTAATCCTCGACGACGACCTGAACGAACTGCCCCCCAATACCGAGGGGCCGTTGTATTTCCGTGATGACACCGGCCGCGGCATCGTCTACCCCAACGACCCTGAGAAAACTGCCGCCGCGAATCCGGCACCCGGGCTGTTCACACTGGGTGAGATCGGCTACATCGACGACGACGGATACGTGTTCATCACCGATCGATTCAGTGACATGGTCGTGTCGGGCGGGGCGAACCTGTATCCCGCGGAGGCCGAACAGGTGCTGATCGATCACCCGCAGGTGGCGGACTGTGCCTGTATCGGGGTGCCGCACGATGAAATGGGTGAAGAACTGCGCGCCCTGGTGATTCCAGTCACCGGGTCGAACATTGATGTAGGTGAGCTGTCTGCGTGGATGCGTGAACGGCTCACCACCATGAAATGCCCTCGGTCATATGTGCTGGTGGAGGATCTTCAGCGCAACACGATGGGCAAGATCAACAAACGGCGCCTTCGTGATGCCTACCTCGCCGGTGAGTTGCCGGTGGTCGGCTGATTAGTGTGACATACGAGAACACATATCGGCACGGGCGAGGAGGGCGCACATGACCGACACCACATCATCTGAGACACGGGTCCCGAACCCGCGTGGCATCAGCCGCGAGAAGGCTCCGGAGCCATCTATTTCAGATCGTCCCATTCGGGGTGAGCGCTACTGGAGCCAGGACTTCGCGCAACTCGAGTGGGAGCGGCTGTGGCCGCGCATGTGGCAGGTTGCTGGTCGTGTCGACCAGATTCCCAATGCCGGTGATTACGTCACCTACGACATCGGCCGCGACTCGATCATTGCGGTACGCGGCGATGACGCCCGCATTCGCGCGTTCTACAACGTCTGCCAGCACCGTGGAAACCAGTTGGTGACCTCCGAGGTGGGCTCGCTCTCCTCTGGCGAGTTCCAGTGCGCGTACCACGGGTGGCGTTTTGCCACCACGGGCGAGTGCACCTGGGTGCACGACGAGGACGACTTCCCTCAAGGCAGCCCCTGCGGTCGTCGCAATCTGGTCGAGATCCCCTGCGACACATGGGGTGGGTTCATCTGGTTCAACATGGACCAAACCTGCGACGACCTGCGTACGTGGCTAAGCCCGGTTGCCGACCACCTCGATGCGTACCGCATGGAAGATATGAAGCGCACGCACTGGGTGACGATCGAGGGCGATTGGAACTGGAAGTGCGTGCAGGACAACTTCAACGAGAGTTACCACCTGCCCTTCGTGCACCCCCAGACCTTGGCCTCGATGAACGAGCACCACACCGGTTGCCAGTTCGATCTGTACCCGTCGGGCCACGCGCGAATGCTCATGCCCGGTGGCGGTCCCGGCCCGCAGTACACCGGCCGGCCCGATCGCACCTTCCAAAGCCTGAAGCAGGACTTCGAATTCTGGGAGTTCGATCCCGAGCCGTATCGCGATGATCTCGCCGGGTTGCGTTTGGCGCTGCAACGCCGCAAGCGTGAACTGGGAGCGTCAAAGGGTTTCGACTTCTCCAATTACTCCGACGAACAGCTCACGGATCACTACCACTACACCGTCTTCCCGAGCATCAGTTTCTCGATGAAGCCCGATGGCTGCATCTGGTTGCGCGGTACCCCGCATCCGACCGATCCCACCAAGTGCCTGTTCGACATGTGGTACCTCACCCTGTTCCCCGAGGGGGCCACCGAGTACTACTCGAACTCGATGCGCGACTGGGTATCGATCGACCATCAGGTCGAGCACCAGGTCGGCCGCGTCGGTGAGGTGTCAGCCGGTCATGGCATCGACCAGGACATCGCCATCTGGAGCACCCAGCAGAGGGGCCTGATGTCGCGCGGTTACCGCGATGACTACATGCCGTATCAGGAACGGCGCATCCGGTACTTCCACGAGAACATCGACCGCTACCTCGACATGGACCCGATGTGAGCGACCTGCACGACCTCGGTGACCTGTCGGATCTCGACGAGGGCGAGATGCGCACCTTTCCCGATCTCGGGGAATTCGGCATCGTGGTCTGTCGGGTCGAGGGTGAACTGCGAGCCGTGATCGACAACTGTTCGCATGCCGACCGCCGCCTGAGCGAGGGCCGCCTGCGCGGGCCGATGCTGATCTGTCCGCTGCACGGCGCGCAGTTCGATGTGCGCGATGGGTCGCACCAGGGCCCTCCTGCATGGGAGGGCATCGCCTGCTACCGAGTGGACGAATGTGATGGCACAACAACGGTTGACCTCACACCACCAGAGCGCGACTCCACGAACAGCGATGTCGGGGGACGATTCCGCACCCGGTGACGCTCCCAGGCGCTCCGGTGGGGTCGGGCACCTATCACGCGATTAGTTTTTGAGGAACCACCCGTCCACGCAGGAGACTCTCCCTATGCCGCATCCTTTCCGCTTCAGCGTTCAGGCCTTCACACCAACGGACCCGCAGGACTGGGCCAACACCGTGACCCAGGCGGAAGACCTCGGGTACTCCTGTCTTCACCTCGCTGATCACTACCTCGGGCCAGGTCCCGCAGCCGAGGCCGCCAGCCATCCGCCGCAGATGGTTGCGGCTATCCCCGCAATGATGAGTGCGGCGGCACTGACATCGACCATCAAGGTGGGGGCCCGGGTCATGTGCGTCGACTACCACCACCCGGTGGTCCTCGCGAAGTCGCTCGCCACCATCGACTTTCTCTCCGGCGGCCGACTCGAGGCGGGCTATGGCGCGGGCTGGATCACCAGTGAATACGACGCCATGGGTATCCCGATGGACCGTGCGGGCGTGCGTATCGACCGCATGATCGAACACGTGGAACTCGCCCGCGCCTACTTCGCCGGCGCCGACCTCGACCAGACCGGTGAGCACGTCAACGTGCACAACATGGCCGGTCTGCCCGCATCGCCCCAGCCAAACGGCCCCGCCATCATGATCGGTGGCGGATCGCCTCGGGTGTTGCGCACCGCGGGACAACTCGCCGACATCGTGTCGATCAACTTCGACAACTCCGCGGGCAAGATCGGAGCGCACGGCATCGGGTCGGGCACGGCCGACGGCACCCGCGAGAAGATCGAGTGGATCCGCGAGGGTGCTGGTGACCGCTTCGATGACATCGAGTTGGAGATCGGTGCCTACTTCATTGCCGTCACCCCCGATGCCGCCAGCACACCCGCCACTCTCGAGGCAATGGCCGGGGGCTTCGGCATGCCGCCCGAGGTCCTCGCTGCCCACATGCACACGCTCGTGGGGTCCGTCGACGAAATCTGCGACACCCTCGAGCAACGCCGTGACGAATACGGCATCAGTT
>RFST01000120.1 GCA_009923855.1 Actinomycetota bacterium | reverse complement strand
CGATCGCCGCAGTTCGCGATGACATCGACGATCAACGCCGTACCCGAACGATTCTCGCTACCACCATCACCGTCAGCGGCGAAGGCGGCGATCTGCTCGCACGCCTAGAAACCGGCCACGATGCACCCGGCGCCGTCACCATCAATCGCGATACTCTCGAAGAAATTTTCCGACTCGTCGCTACCTCCACCCGAGCCGAACGTGGTTCCGAGCCAGGCCTCAGCCCCGATGATGCCGACAGCGTTCTGGTCGCCGCAACGACCGCCGTTGCCATCGCGCGCAGTCTTGACATCGACGAGATCACGTTGCAAGGAGCGCGCTAATGCGTACCGGCCGGCAACAACGCCCAACCCGCTTCCGACTCGACAGCGCGCGGCTCGTTCTGCGGCCTCTGACCGACGACGACTTTGCGGCCTGGAGCGAGGTGCGGCGTAGAAATGAGGACTGGCTCGTTCCGTGGGAACCGCTGCGAGCGCCATATATGCCGGACCCGGCGCGAGAACGCTCCGCCTACGTCGCGCGATGTCGGGCGCGTGAACGCGAGTCGATGAACGACGCCGCCTACCCCTTTGGAATCTTCGTCGATGGCCGTCTTGCGGGCGAGATCAACTTGAACAACATCGTGCGCGGCGCGCTCCAGACCGCCACCATCGGCTACTGGATCGACCGCCGGGTCGCCGGACACTCGTACATGTCGGAGGCGGTCGTGGCGATACTGCGCTTCGCCTTCGAGCGACTCGACCTCCATCGCGTGGAGATCTGCATCGTTCCGAGGAACACCAACAGTCGGCGCGTAGTCGAGAAACTCGACCTACGTTGCGAGGGCACCGCAGAGCGCTACCTCCAGATCGCAGGAGTCTGGGAAGACCATCTGCGATTCGCCATGACGGTTGAAGAGTGGCGTGGCCGCGCTGACGAGTTATGTGCACAGTGGCTGGCCGCCACCTGAACCCACACTCACCAGCATCGGTTCAGGCAGCGGCTTCGGACCGCGGTGCGATCAGGCGTTGCGCAGGGCCTGCCAGGCGGCGGCGCGCTGACGACGCATCTCTGTACGCCGCTTCCACATCTTGGTCTTCCAGTGGCGACGCTGGCGGCTGCGCTTTGCCACCTTCACCCGCGCGACCTCAGGGTCACGGTGGTGTTCGGGTTTCCACGCGGTACCGGGTTCGTGCAGATCCGCCGGATCTTCTCCGGCACTCACCTGGTGAGCGATCTGATCCAGTTCGACGTGGATCCGGTGACGCTCACCGTGGGCGTGTGCTTTCACCTCTTGCTTCGGCTGGAGTGGTGTCTCCGCCGCTCGGTGACGCTGGCTCATCGGGCTACCTCCTTGTGGGTGTACGTAGCTCCTCCCCCTGCGATCACCATAGTCGCTGCCACGACGCCCGTGAACGGGACCTTCGTCCCATTCGGTGCTGGCGCCGATCAGCTCTTGTCGCGGCTGGAGATCTTGGCCTTCAACGCCGCGATTCGCTCGGCAAACCACGGCTGACGGGCTGTCCACACCTGCGGACCAAGTTCCGCCTGCACCGCTGCGGCGTGACTTTCGACGCCAGCCATCGACTTGATGGTGGCCTTGGTGAGCACGACGAGGTCACGAGGTGCCGACGCTGCACCGGCAGCCAGATCACGCGCCGCAGCCATCAGCTGGTCGTCGTCGACGGCACGGTGCACCAATCCAGTGCGCTCGGCTTCGGCGCCGTCGAGGACCTCACCAAAGATCACCGAGGCAAAGGTGGCTTGGGGACCGACGATGCGACGCTGCATCCATGTGTGCCCGCCCCCCGGGTGCAGACCGATCTGCAAGAAACGGGTATCGAATTTTGCGCGACGAGCGGCCAGGCGTACATCGCACCCGAGCGCCAAGTTCATTCCCGCTCCGACGGCAGCCCCGTTGACGGCCGCGATCGTCGGCAATGTGGACCGGGCGATACGCAAAAAGCCCTCATAGATGCGCCCGAGACTGTCCGCGGATGCGGTTTGGAGGTTGCCGAGGTCGGCGCCTGCGCAAAACGCCGATCCAGCGCCCGTGACGATCACCGCAGCCACTGTTGGATCGGCTTCGAAAGCGTCCATCGCCGCCACAATCTCGTCGACCATTGGCATGGTCATGGTGTTGCGAGTGTCGGGAGCGTTCAAGGTGAGCGTCGCGATTCCGTCTGAGATGTCGGTGAGCACGTGCGGCATCGGGGCAGTATTCCATCGTGAATCACCAGGTGGTGAATCGCAGACGGCGATTTGGGGCTATTCTTGCTACGTTCGCGTGAACAACGGCCGGCTGTTCGTCGACCGGCGAGCAGTCCCAATTATCAATCCCACACAAGGGGGACCATATTCATGACCAGGACCAAGCGGGTATTGGCAGGCTTTACAGCCGCCGCCTTGGCACTGTCGCTCACCGCCTGCGGTGACGACAGCTCCGAGCCCGACGCAACAGACGCACCGGCTCCGGCCGGCGAAGATTCAGAGCCGGCCGCCGAGCCCGCCGCCGAAGGTGGCGACTTCTCACTCGGTGTCGCATTCGACACCGGTGGACGTGGCGACGGAACGTTCAATGATGCTGCCGGTCGCGGCGCCGACGTTGTGGAGGCCGACCTCGGCGCCACCGTGCAGGAGCTCGAAGCCAACAGCAACGAAGACCGCCAGCCCAACTTGGAGGCCCTCGCGGGCGCTGGAAACGACCTAATCGTGGCCGTGGGCTTCGCCTTCGGTGACGCACTCGGCCCCGTCGCAGAAGCCAACCCCGAGACCTGGTTCGGCTGGATTGACGGCTACTTCGACGGCCCGAACATCATCACCACCGCCTTTGCCGAGCACGAGGGCTCATTCCTCGTCGGTGCTGCTGCCGCTCTGAAGAGCGAGAGCGGCACGATCGGTTTCATCGGCGGCCAGGAAATTGACCTGATCAAGAAGTTTGAGGCTGGCTACATCGCTGGCGCCATGGCTGTGAACCCCGACATCGTCGTGGAGTCGCAGTACCTCGGTGCTGCCGGTGACAACGCTGCCTGGGGCTCCCCTGACAAGGCCAAGGAAATCGCTCTTGCGTGGTACAACGCTGGCGCCGACGTGGTCTACACCGCGGCCGGTGGCTCTGGTCGTGGCACCATCGAGGCTGCGGTTGAGGCCGGCGAGGGCAAGTGGGCCATCGGTGTGGACTCCGACGAATACTTCGTCGACACCCCCGAGCAACAAGCCCACCGCCTCACCTCGATGCTCAAGCGTGTCGACACCGCTGTGATCGAGATGGCAAACGCTGTCAACGACGGCACGGCCGAAGGCGGCTTCTACCCGTTCAACCTCGCCAATGACGGCGTCGGCTACGCCACCTCGGGTGGTCACATCGACGACATCGTGGACGAGCTCGAGGCCCTGAAGGCACAGATCATCTCTGGCGCCATCACCGTCCCGACCGTTCCCGGCGAAATGGCCGAGATCTCCGACACCGCTGGTGATGGTGTGTTGCGTTTGGGTGGGATTTTGCCTGAGACGGGGAACTTGGCGTTCTTGGGGCCACCTGAGTTCGCTGGTGCGGAACTCGCGGTGCAAGAAATCAACGCGGCGGGTGGTGTGCTCGGCAACGATGTCGAGTGGCTGCCTGGCGACTCCGGTGATAACGGTGAAGTCGCGAACGCGACCGTTGACCGTCTCCTCGCTGAGAACGTTGATGGTTTCATCGGTGCCGCGTCGTCTGGTGTGTCATTGACCGTGATCGACAAGATCACCCAGGCCGGCAAGATTCATTTCTCCCCGGCGAACACCTCACCGACGTTCACTGACTACGACGACAACGGTCTGTACTTCCGTACCGCACCGTCCGACGTTGTTCAAGGTGCCGCGCTCGCTGACGTCATGATCAACGACGGTGCAACCACCGCCGCGTTCTTGGTGCTCAACGACGCGTACGGCACCGGACTGCTGAAGTACACCAAAGAGCCTTATGAGGCCGCAGGCGGCGAAGTCGTCTACGAAGTGGTGTACGACCCGCAGGCCGAGAACTTCGACGCCGAAGTTGCCGCCACTGTCGACGCTGATCCCGACGCGATCGTGATCATCGGTTTCGACGAAACCACCAAGATCCTCACCGGCCTCATCGAAGCCGGCATGGGACCCGACACCAAAATGGTGTACGGCACCGACGGCAACATGGGTAACGCCCTCGCCGCCGCGTTCGACGACCCCACCGTCGTCGCCGGCATGAAAGGCACCCTGCCCGGCGTTGACGTCGGCGGAGAACTCCCCGATTTCCGTGACCGCCTCTTGGGCGTGGACCCGGACCTCACCGACTTCTCCTACTCGGCAGAAACCTACGACGCCATCGTTGTCACCGCCCTCGCCGCTATCGCAGCAGGCAGCGACGACGGCATCGCCGTCGGCGCCGAAATCAACGACGTCACCCGCGGCGGAGAAAAGTGCACCAGCTTCACCGAGTGCGCCGACCTCCTCGCCGCAGGCACCGACATCGACTACGACGGCGTCTCCGGACCCCTCGAATTCATCGACGCAGGCGAGCCCTCCGAGGCCTCCATCCTGATCCTCGAATTCGACGCAGACGGCGCCCTCCAAGTCATCGGCAGCGTCAACGGCAAGGTCTGATACAGACCCAACCACACACAGCAAAGGGCCCCGGGGCAACCCGGGGCCCTTTCGCATTTCTGAGCCAGTGTCGCCGTCGAGCGCTGACGCAGACAGCGGAGAGAGATCAGTCCTGGTGGGACTTGACCAACGTGCCGAGATACAACTCGATCACCTTCGGGTCGGTCAGCAACTCGCGACCCGTACCCGAATACGCATTCGCCCCCTGATCCAGCACATATCCCCGGTGACAGATCTGCAGGCAACGGCTGGCGTTCTGCTCCACCATTACGATCGACACACCTGCACGGTTGATCTTGTGGCATCGCACAAACACTTCGTCCTGCAACGCAGGTGACAGGCCGGCAGAGGGCTCATCGAGCAGCAGAACCGACGGATCCATCATCAACGCTCGTCCCATGGCCAGCATCTGCCGCTCGCCGCCCGACAGGGACCCAGCGCGCTGATCACGGCGGTCGACGAGCTTCGGGAACATCTCCCCAACCACATCAAAACGCTGCGCAAAGGTCTTCGGGGCGAGGAAGGCGCCCATCTCGAGGTTCTCCTCGATGGTGAGCGATGGAAACACGTTGTTGGTCTGGGGCACGTATCCAATCCCCCGACTCACCAACGAGTGAGCCTTCATATTCGTGATGACCTCGCCGCGCAGGCGCACCGCACCGGCAGAGATGTTCACCAAGCCAAAGATCGCCTTCACCAATGTGGACTTGCCGGCGCCGTTCGGGCCGATGATGCCGACCAGCTCGCCCTCGAACAGCTCGAGGGAGCATCCATTCAAGATGTTCACGCCCGGCAGATACCCGGCGGTGAGGTCATCGGCGATCAGCAACGGTTCAGCGGACATATCAGTCCTCCCCCAGATCGAGGGCGGCATCGTGATGCGCGCCCAGATATGCGTCGACCACCGCTTGATTCTGGCCAATTGAGGCCGGCGGACCCTCGGCGATGATGCGGCCCTCGGCCATCACCACTACCCAGTCAGAAATCTCCTGCACCATGTCCATGTCGTGTTCGACGAACAGAACGGTCATGCCCTCATCGCGCAGACCCTTCACATGGTCGAGCAGCGACTGTTTCAGGGCCGGGTTCACACCGGCCATCGGTTCATCCAGCATCACCATGTTCGGCTCGACCATCAGTGCGCGGGCCATCTCCAACAGCTTGCGCTGACCGCCCGACAATGTGCCGGCGAACTCGTCGCGCATATGCGACAACTTGAACCGCTCAAGCAATGCCTCGGCGCGTTCGGTGATCTCGGCCTCTTGACGTTGAAGAAAGTGGTTTTCCCCGCACCATTCGGCCCGATCAACGCCGTGATCTGGCCACGCTGCACCTCGAGATGGTCAACATCCACAGCGGTGAGGCC
>RFST01000119.1 GCA_009923855.1 Actinomycetota bacterium | reverse complement strand
TCCGGCCGTGTGGATTCCGGATCACCCTCGACCGCAGCATGGAGGTCTCAGACGATGTCGGCGACGCCGCCTGATGGCGGGAGACCCGGGGAGGCGGGCCGAGCGGCACCGCCGAGGGCAATGTAGCAGCCCGGTCAGCCGCGCACAATCACCGGCCGACGCGTGACACCGATGCCACGAAATCCTGCACCAATGCGAGATCGGCCGCCATCGCCCGGATGCGTTCCGGTCGCTCATACAGATCGGCTAGGCCATCGGGCAGAGCTGGACGCACCCCCGTCGCGCGTTCGACGGCATCGGGAAACTTGGCGGGATGGGCCGTGGCCAGCGTGACGACCGGCCCGTCACCACCATTGGCTCGGGCCACCCGTGTGCCGGTGGCGGTGTGCGGATCGATCAGCAACCCGCAATCGGCGTGCACCCGTGCGATCTCGTCAAGGGTGTCGGCATCAGATACGCGGCCGGCGGTGAAGACCGGTGCGATCCATTCCGCATGCTGGGCGGCGGACACATCGAGTCGTCCCTCACTGCGAAAAGCAGCCATCTGCGCTGCTGTGTGTTCTCCATCACGGCCGTTCATCTCGAACAGCAACCGCTCGAAATTCGAGGACACCTGAATATCCATGCTCGGCGACAATGTCGCGACCACATCGAGTGCGGACATGTCACGGTCCTGCACGAACCGCGCCAAGATGTCGTTGCTGTTGGATGCGATGTGGAACCGATGGATGTCGGCCCCCATCCGCCGGGCGATCCAGCCGGCGAGCACGTTGCCGAAGTTGCCAGTGGGCACACAAAACGAGGTCGGGCCACCAAGGGCGCGCGACGTCGTCACGTAGTACACGACCTGGGCCATGACGCGCGCCCAGTTGATCGAGTTCACTGCCGACAGATTCATTCGCTCGCGGAAGTCGCGATCGGCGAACATCGCCTTCACCAGATCCTGGCAGTCGTCGAAGGTGCCGTCGATAGCCACCGTGTGCACATGGTCGGCCTCGACCGTCGTCATCTGCCGGCGCTGCACCTCCGAGGTTCGCCCCTCGGGATACAGGATGATGATGTCGACATTGTGGCAATGGCGCACACCGTCGATGGCCGCAGACCCTGTGTCGCCACTGGTCGCACCAACGATCGTGATCCGCTCCCCGCGGCGCTCGAGCACGTGGTCGAACAGTCGACCGACAAGTTGCAGAGCAACATCTTTGAAGGCCAGCGTCGGACCGTGGAACAACTCGAGCAGCCATTGCTGTTCATCGATCTGCACCAATGGCACCACGGCCGGATGCCGAAACGTCGCATACGCATCGGTACAGATATCGGCGAATACATCAGCGTCGATCGAACCGGCCACATACGGCCACATGACGTTGATCGCCGTTGCCGCATAGTCGTCCGCGGTATCGGCCGAGTTGAGTTCAGGCCAGCGATCTGGCATGTACAGCCCGCCATCGGGAGCAAGACCTCCGAGCAGGGCCGCTTCAAAATCGACCACGGGACTTGCCCCGCGCGTCGATTCGAAGAGCATCTGGGCACTCGATCCCTTCACAGGCTCAGTCCCCAACGACCCGCAGCAGACTGCCCACCCGTCGGACTACATCAAGGTTGCGCAAACCGGCCACGGTGGCCTGGACGTCGGCTTCGCGGGCGACATGGGTGATGAACACCAGTCGAGCCTCGTCCCCGGCGCCCTCTTGCTCCGCCGCTCGGATACTTACCTGGTTGTCGGCGAAGACACCGGTGACGCTGTGCAGCACACCCGGGCGATCATCGACGTCAATGGCCAACATGTACTCCGCACGGCTGTCGCCAATCGATGCAATCCGCGCAGCCGCGAAACGACCCGGGTGCGCATGGGTGCCTCGGCGGAGGTTCACGGCGGCATCGATGAGATCTCCCAGCACCGCACTCGCGGTTGGGAAGCCACCTGCACCACGGCCGAAGAACATCAGTTGACCAACCGCATCTCCTTCGACGAAGACGGCATTGAACGAATCGCGCACCGAGGCGAGTGGATGCGACATCGGCACCATCGCGGGATGCACACGCACACCGATTGCGCCATCATCGGCACGTTCGGCTATTCCCAGCAGTTTGACGGCGTACCCCAACCGGTCAGCGATCGCGATATCGGCAGCGGTCACCCCCGAGATTCCCTCGTGATACACGTCACCGGCAACCACTCGGGCGCCGAAGGCGATGCTGGCAATGATCGCCGCCTTGGCACCCGCGTCGTACCCCTCGACATCGGCGGTGGGGTCGCGTTCAGCGAAGCCCAAAGCTTGGGCCTCCGCGAGGGCCTCACCGTAATCGGCGCCCTCGGCCGACATCTTCGACAAAATGAAGTTGGTCGTGCCGTTCAAGATGCCCATCACCCGGCGCACCGGCTCACCGCGGAGGCTCTCGCGCAGCGGCCGGATCAACGGAATGCCGCCAGCCACCGCAGCTTCGAACAACAGGTCGACACCGTGGTCATCAGCCATCTCGAACAACTCGACCCCGACGTTGGCGAGGAGTTCTTTGTTGCCGGTGATGACCGGCTTGCCGGCGGGACCGGCTTGCCGGCGGCCAACGCCGCGGAGATCAAACCCCGTGCCGGTTCGATACCGCCGATCACCTCGACGACGACATCGACATCAGGATCCGACACCACCGCTGACGCATCACCGGTGATCACCCCGTCGGCCAAGCCAAGGCCCCGGTCGCGTGCCGTGTTGCGCACCGCCACCCTCGTGATCTCAAGGCGCAGCCCGGTGCGCAGCGCGATCTCGTCGGCACGGTCGCGCAGCAGGGGTACCAGCGCACCACCGACATTGCCGCAGCCGAGCAGGCCGATGCGCACGACGGAGGGGTCGACGGATGAGGCTGTGTCACTCACACCGCGCAACGCTACCCGCGCCCGCCCAAGGGCGGGGGTGCCAACCCCACCGCCTAGCGTGCAGACATGGTGCAGCATCAACATCCCCACGCCCCTGACGGACTCAGCACACTGCGCATCACCACGAATGACGACGGTCGCATCGTGTACGTGATGCTGAACCGTGAGACCCGAATGAACGCTCTCTCGGCGGCCCTACTCGGGGAGTTGGTGACCGTGTCGCGATGGCTCGTCACCCGCGACGAGGTGCGCGTCGTCGTCCTCCACGGGGCCGGCGACCATTTCACCGCCGGTTTCGACCTCGACGATTTCTCGGGACCGTCCACCGCCGATCCACGAACAAATGCTGACCTTGGTCGCCATGCTGCCGAAGCGCTGAGCAACGTTCCACAGCTGACGATTGCCGCTGTGCGTGGCCACTGCATCGGCGGCGGCGTGGTGCTCACCGCCTGTTGCGATCTCCGGATCGCCGCCGACAACACCGTGTTCAGGATTCCCGAGGTGGATCTCGGCATCCCGTTGGCCTGGGGAGGCGTACCGCGCCTCGTCCGCGAGATCGGGCCGGCCATGGCCCGCGAGTTGATCCTGACCTGCCGACCCTTCGATGCCAGCGAGGCGCAACAACTCGGGTTCGTCAATCGCGTGGTGCCCGTCGCCGATCTCGATGACGAGGTCGCAACGCTGGCATCGTCGATGGCTGCGAAACCCGCCTTCGCCGTGCGGACGACCAAGGCACAAGTCACTGCGGTCACCGAGGAAATTGCGGGAACCGGGCGAAATGCGAATGATGCCGACACCCTCGTCGTCGCGATGCGCGACCCAGAGTCGCGGGCGATCTCGCAGGCCTACCTGGCCGCGCGCGGTCGGCGCGACGATCGCCCCACCTGAGCGCGCTGCACGCCTCAGTAATCGTCGTCGATATCGGTCAGCAACAGATCGTCGTATGTCTCGCGTCGCACCACCACCCGTGAGCGACCCTCGGAGACGAACACCACACCGGGCCGGGTGACCCGGTTGTAGTTCGACCCCATGGACTGCCCGTATGCGCCGGTGACCGGGGTGAAGAGCACATCGCCGACAGCCGTGTCGGCCGGCAGGCGTGCCTCGTGCAAGATCACATCGCCGCTCTCACAGTGCTTGCCCACCACACGCGCCTCCAGCGGCCGCTCCGCATCGGGGGCGCGTGCCAAGCCACCCTCGTATCCCGAGCCGTACAGCACCGGGCGCGGGTTGTCGCTCATTCCACCGTCGACGGCCACGTAGGTGCGCACGCCAGGGATGTGCTTGATCGTGCCCACGGTGTACAAGGTGATCGCCGCCCGCGCCACGAGAGCTCGTCCGGGCTCAACTGTCACCGCCGATCGCACTCCAACACTGGCGCATGCGTCGAGGACCACGTCCGCCCACCGCCGCATCGACGGGGTCTCCTCGCCGTTCACGTAGGCCACGCCGAGCCCGCTACCGAGAACCAGTACCGGCAAATCCAACGGTGCGGCCATCGTGGCCATGACCTCGGCCGCTCTCCCAAGGCCACCGACGTCGAACACATTCGACCCGATGTGACAGTGCGTGCCCACCAGCTCCATCGTCGCGCTGCGTTCGGCCCGCGTGATCGCCCGATGGGCATCCCCATTGCCGAGGTTGAAACCGAATTTCGAGTCGTCTTGACCGGTCGCGATGTAGGCATGGGTATGCGCAGCCACGCCCGGCGTCACCCGCACCACAACACGGGGTACACGATGCCCGGCAGCGACCAGGGCATCGATGCGATCCATCTCGTCGAAGGAGTCGACCACGATGTAGGCCACGCCTGCATCCATCGCTGCAATCAACTCAGCAGCAGACTTGTTGTTGCCATGCACAGTGATGTCGCTCGCGGGCACGCCCGCTGCGAGCGCCACGTGCAGTTCCCCACCGGTTGCGACATCGAGCAGCAGCCCCTCGGAGTGTGCGAGACGAGCCATCGCCCGGCAGAGGAACGCTTTCGTTGCGTACACCACCCGTCCCTGCCCGAAGGCATCGACCGCCTCGCGGCAACGCCCACGCAGATCGTCTTCGTCGTAGACGAACAGCGGGGAGCCGTAGCGCTCGATGAGTTCGCCGGTGTGGCATCCACCGATGGTCAACCACCCATCGGTGGCCGTGCCCGCGGTCGCGGGTAACAGGGCGCGGTCGACGGCGGTCACATCCGCTCCGGCGTGGCGATACCCAGCAGTCCCAGCCCGGTGGAGAGCACCCGGGCGGTCACATCACAGATCACGAGACGAGCCTCGCGAACTGGCCCATCGGCACGCACCACTGGGCACTGTTCGTAGAACGCCGTGAATGTTTGGGCGAGATCGAACAGGTAGGTGCACAACCGATGCGGCGACTGTGACGCGATGGTGTCGTCGACAACCGCAGCAAAACCGGTGAGGGCCAGCGCAAGGTTGCGCTCGGCGTCCTCGGTGAGCACCACGTCGCCGATATCGGCACGCAACGCCGCCCGGTCGACATCGGCGCGGCGGAAAATCGAACAGATGCGGGCGTGGGCATATTGGAGATACGGCGCCGTGTTTCCGTCGAGTGCCAGCATTCGATCCCAGTCGAAGACGTAGTCACGCACGCGATCCGTCGACAGGTCGGCATATTTCACCGCACCGATTCCCACCGCCGACACCACCTCGGCGACCGCATCGGCATCCAGATCGCCCGAGCGCTCACCAACCGCTGCGGTTGCGCGCTCAATGGCCTCATCGAGAAGGTCCACCAGCTTCACCGAGGCCCCGGAACGGCTGCGCAGCATTTTGCGGTCGCTTCCCAAGACGTTGCCGAAGGCCACGTGCACCGCCTCCGCAGGAGGCGCCAACCACCCGGCCATTCGACACACCTCGAACACCATCTCGAGGTGCTGCGCTTGCGGCGCCCCGACGACGTACAGCAACAGGTCCGCGTCGAGGCGCTCCACCCGGTCGATCACACAGGTCAGATCAGACGTGGCGTAGTTGAAACCACCGGTACGTGCCTGGACGATCAGTGGCAGTGGCTCTCCGTCACGATTCGTGAATCCAGGAGGGAAGACCACACCAGCACCATCGCTCTGGGACAGCAGACCTGCATCATCGAGTCGCTGCAATGTGTCCGCCATCATCGGCTGGTACCGGCTTTCCCCGGCAAGGTCGTCGTCGTTGAGGAGCACTCCGAGTCGGCCA
>RFST01000118.1 GCA_009923855.1 Actinomycetota bacterium | reverse complement strand
TTGTCATCGTGGCCTCCTCGGGTGCGCGGGCGGTGACCGCCGTTGCCATTTACCTCGGCTCTCTCGTGGTGTCATTTGGGGCATCCGCTGCGTATCACCGCGGTGATTGGAGCGAAGGTGCCCGTAACTGGATGCAGCGTCTTGACCATGCAGCAATCCATCTGCTCATCGCTGGCACGTACGTTCCCCTTGGCCTGGTTGCCCTGCCCACAGGTTGGGGAGTTCCACTCGTTGCGGCGGTCGGATGCGGCGCAGTGTTCGGAGTGATTCGAGCGCTGGTGGCCCCGCATCGAATGCGACGTATTGGATACGCCCTCTATCCAATCTTGGGGTGGGCCGCGGTGGCGGTTGCTCCGGCGTTGTGGCGCCATCTCACGACTGCAGAAGTTGTCCTTATCGTCGTGGGGGGCGTGTTGTACACGGCGGGATTCCCGATCTTGGTTCGACAGTCACCTGACCCATGGCCCCGCGTGTTCGGGTATCACGAGATCTGGCATACCTTCACGGTGCTCGCTGCATCAGCGCATTTCGTGGCGGTCGTCATGATCACGACCTGAGCCCCTCATTTTTTGTTCTGGTTCTAGCCGCCCGACTCAGCGCCGGGCGTGACGGTCCAGGTGCCGTTTGAGCGCAGCAGATCGGCGAGATCGGGTGCGCCGTAACGCTGCGAGGCAGCGACGACTTGGGCATCGACTTCGCTGGTGTACTCGGCACGTTGCACCTGCCGGAACACGCCAAAGGGCGTGGGCGACGCGTCATCATCGTTCAACCTGGCGAGCGCGAACGCGAGTGCCGGCGAATCCACATGACGGTCATGCACCAAGATGCGCTCGAGTCCCACATCGGCCACATCGACCAGTTGCAATGTGCCGTCGCTGCCCATGATGACGCCCCGTCGCCCATCGGCACCGAAGGTGATTGGTTCGCCGTGCACCAGGTTGATCATCATCTCGTCGCGGGCGTCACGTTTGGTGATGTTGTTGAACTGGCCGTCATTGAACACGTTGCAGTTCTGGTAGATCTCCACGAAGGCCGCACCGCGGTGGTCGTGAGCCTGATGGAAGATGTCCATCATGTGCTGGCGATCGAGGTCATGGGTTCGGGCAACGAATGATGCTTCGGCGCCGAGCGCAACGCTCAGCGGGTTGAACGGTGGGTCGATCGACCCGAATGGTGTCGACTTGGTGACCTTGCCGACGGCGGAGGTGGGGGAATACTGGCCTTTGGTGAGTCCGTAGATCCGGTTATTGAACATGAGGATCGTGAGGTTCACATTGCGCCGCAATGCATGGATGAGGTGGTTGCCGCCGATGGAGAGACCGTCGCCATCGCCGGTGATGACCCATACATCTAGGTCCGGGCGGGCTGTCGCAACGCCGGTGGCGATCGCGGGCGCCCGGCCGTGGATCGAATGCATGCCGTAGGTGTTCATGTAGTACGGGAATCGGCTGGAGCAGCCGATACCTGAGATGAACACCGTGTTCTCCGGGGCGACGCCGAGATCGGGCATCAGTTGCTGGACGGCCTGCAAGATGCCGTAGTCCCCGCAGCCGGGGCACCAGCGCACCTCTTGATCGCTGGTCCAGTCCTTCTTGGTGGTGAGGGTGACTCCGGTGTCGGTCATGGCGTTGCCTCCTCGATGGCGTCTTCGATTTCTCGGGTGGTGAAGGGAAGCCCGGCCACTTTGCTGACCGGTTGCGCGTCGATGAGATAGTTCGCGCGCAAGATGTTGCAGAGTTGGCCGCGGTTGAGTTCGGGCACGATGACCTGGTCGAAACGCTGAAGCACGTCGCCGAGGTCGTTCGGTAGCGGATTGAGGTGCCGCAGGTGCACCCATGCCACTTTGTGGCCGTTGCGCCGTCGGCGCTGCACGGCGGCATCGATCGCGGCCCATGTGGAGCCCCAACCAACAACGCAGACGCTGGCGTCGGTGTCGCCGGTGATCTCGACCGGGTCGTAGTCGGCGGCGATGCCGGCAATCTTCGCTGCTCGCAGGTCGCCCATCTTGGCGTGATTCTCGGGCGTGTAGTTCACGTTGCCGGTGATGTCGGCTTTTTCGAGCCCACCGACGCGGTGCATTAACCCGGGGGTGCCCGGAATGGCCCATGGGCGAGCGAGGGTGTCGGGGTCGCGTAGATACGGATGGAAGACCGGTTGCCCATCGTCATCGACATCGTTCGGCGCTGCGGTGAAGGGCACGGAGATATCAGGTAACCCATCCACGTCGGGCAGGCACCAGGGTTCGGATCCATTCGCCAAGTAGCCATCGGACAGCAGGATCACCGGTGTGCGGTATTTCAATGCGATCCGTGCCGCTTCAATCGCCGCGTCGAAACAGTCGGCGGGTGAATACGCAGCAACCACGGGCAGTGGGGCTTCGCCATGGCGGCCATAGATCGCCAGGTTCAAATCCGATGCTTCTGTCTTGGTCGGTAGTCCGGTTGATGGTCCGCCGCGTTGGATGTCGATGACCAACAGCGGCAACTCGATCGATACGGCGAGCGAGATGGTCTCGCTCTTCAACGCCACACCCGGGCCCGAGGTGGTGGTCACGCCGAGATGGCCAGCGAATGCGGCGCCGAGCGCCACGCCGACTGCGGCGATCTCGTCTTCGGCCTGCACGGTGCGCACCCCGAAGTTCTTGTGCTTGGACAACTCGTGAAGGATGTCGCTCGCAGGGGTGATGGGGTAGGAGCCGAGTGTGACGGGGAGTTTGGCGAGTTGTCCTGCGGCCACCAGGCCCCATGACAGGGCGGTGTTGCCGGTAATGGAGGTGTACTCGCCGGCGGGCAGGCTGGCCGGGCGGACCTCGTAACGATGGCCAACGGCTTCGGTGGTCTCGGCATAGTTCAAACCGGCGGTGAACGCTGCGGTGTTGGCTGCGGCGACCTGCTCGCGCGATCCGAACTTCTCAGCGATCCATTCGAGGGTTGGCTCGGTGGGCCGTGAGTACATGAATGACACCAGCCCGAGAGCGAAGAAGTTCTTCGAGCGTTCGGCGTCGCGAGGCTTCACCCCGAGCGGCGCGCAGGCCTCTTTGGTGATGCTGGTCATCGGCACCCGGATCACCCGGTAGCCATCGATGGTTCCATCATCGAGTGGGCTGTCGGTGTAGCCGGCCTTGTCGAGGTTGCGTTCGTCGAAGGCATCGGTGTTAATGATCAGCGTGCCGCCGCGTTCGAGGCGGTGGAGGTCGGCCTTTAGTGCCGCGGGGTTCATGGCCACGAGCACGTTGGGTTCGTCACCTGGAGTGGTGATGTCGTGATCGGAGATCTGCACCTGGAAGCTCGACACACCGTTCACCGTTCCGGCGGGTGCACGGATTTCGGCGGGGAAATCGGGCAGGGTCGACAGGTCGTTGCCGAATGAGGCGCTCACGGTGGTGAAGCGGTCGCCAGTGAGCTGCATTCCGTCACCGGAGTCGCCCGCGAAACGAACGATGAGGCGGTCGATGACCTCTGGCGTATCAACCCGGTCGATCGTGTCCGACATGGTTCCCCCTTTCCGAACAACGCTGTCCGGTTCTCGTGCTGACCGCCGCGGCGGTCGCGGTGTGATTGTCAGGGGGGTTGGTTACGGCGTCATCGATGCCGCGCTCCCAGCATGCCACACCCGCCCTGTAGGGTCGAACCACCATGGCGACGCTCCGATTCAGCTTCGGCACGATGGGCTCGGGAAAGTCCACGCTTGCGCTGCAGATTCATCACAACCTCGCCTCGCGCGACCTCTACGGCTTGTTGCTCACCTGTCTCGACCGCGAAGGACATCAGGTCACCTCGCGCCTTGGTGTGCGTGCGCCGGCCATCCATGTCGATCCCGACCTCGACCTGCACGAACTCGCAGTAGCGAATTGGCCGCTGCACTACATGGTGTGTGACGAAGTGCAGTTCTACACGCCGGCCCAGTGCGACCAGCTGGCGCTCATCGTCGACGATATGGAAATCGACGTCTACGCCTTCGGTCTCATCACCGACTTCCGGGGGTCGCTGTTCGACGGCACCCGCCGCATGCTCGAAATCGCTGATGAACGTGTGCCGCTGCAGGTAGAGGCGCGGTGCTGGTGCGGTGCGCGTGCCACGCACAACGCACGTGTGGTCAACGACTTCGTGGTCTACGAGGGCGAGACCGTCGTGGTGGGCGATACCGCTCAACCGGGCGCACAAAAGATGTTCGGTGACACGGTGCGCTACGAATTGCTGTGCCGTCGACATTTCCGCACGGGAGAACTCGGCGAGTGATGCCCGCGGTGCCGGCCTCGGCGCACTGCCGCACCGATTAGCCGGTTTCGCGAAGCAGACGAAGTGCGCCTGCGGCCATCGCGATACCCGATAGGCGCCCAACGAGCGCGCCGAGGTCGGCGAGGGGGTCGGCGTAGCGGAATGGAATACCACCGATGCCAAGTAGTGCGAGGAAGATGGCCACCACGCACAGACCACCGGTCACGGTGGTCAGCCGGGTGAGCCATACCGTGTCACCGCGGTCGTCGGGATGCACGCCCGCGAGCATCACCGCTGCGGTCACTGCGGTGGCGACGGGCAGCATCAGCACAGCGATGTTTTGTGGCAGGGTCACAAACGACACGATCTCGATGCGCTGGCCCCACACTCCATCTTCGAACCGTGATGTGGTGATGGCTGCTGCCCGGCGTACCTCAATGGCGATGATGCCGAGATACGACACGAGCGCAACCCAGCCGGCAGTGGTTAGTGCGCGTACCCACCGCAGGCGATCTGTTGGTCCCACTGGTCAGGTCCAGGCGCACGGCAGTCGCTTGATGCCGTTGATGAAGTTGCTCTGGAGGTAGTCGGGTTCGCCGGTTGCGCGCAGGTTCGGCAGACGGCGACGGATCTCGTCAAAGGCGATGGTGATCTCGCGACGGGCGAGGTTGGCACCGAGACAGAAATGCGGTCCACCCGCACCAAAACCCACCTGTTGGGGCTGCAGCGACCGCGTGATGTCGAAGCGGTAGGGGTCGTCGAACACGGAGTCGTCGAAGTTCGCGCTCGCGTAGAACAGCACCACCTTGTCGCCGGCCGATAGAGACTGGCCGCCCAGTTCGCAGTCGGCGGTGGCCGTGCGGCGGAAGTGAATCACTGGTGTTGCCCAGCGCACGATCTCCTCAACGGCGCCGCGGGTGTGGGTGTCGAAGTCGTTGAACCACAACTCGCGTTGGTCGCCGAAGTCGGTGAGCGCACGTAGACCGTGGCTGAGGGCGTTGCGGGTGGTTTCGTTGCCAGCAACCACCAACAAGATGAAGAACGATCCGAATTCCTGCGGGGTGAGTCGATCGCCGTCGACCTCGGCGCTCATCATCGCCGACGTGATGTCGTCGGTGGGATTTTCACGTCGTGATTCGCCGAGTGCCTGGGCATAGGCGAAGATCTCGAGCGACACCTCCATGAGGCGTTCGTAGGTGCCACCGAATTCCGGGTCGGCTGCACCGAGGATGGTGTTGGTCCATTCGAAGATCGAGGCGTAGTCGCTTTCGGGGATGCCCATCATCGAGCAGATGATCTCGAGTGGTAGCGGGCCGGCGAAGTCGGCGACGAAGTCGGCGGTGCCGTCGGGGTTGTTGTCGATCATGCGCTGGGCGATCTCGGCCGCTTTGGCGCGAACCTGCTCTTCGAGCTCAGTGACGTGGCGAGGGGTGAAACCCTTCGACACGATCGAGCGCAGGCGGTGGTGTTTCGGGTCGTCCATATTGATCATCGACCCGTAGAACTCGTTCAGCTCCTGCGGCAGGTCGACGATGTTGGAGCCGTGGCCCGAGCAGAACAGTTCCGGTTTACGGCTGGCCTGCCATACGTCGTCGTATCGGGTGACCGCGTAATAGCCGGGCCCCGGCGGGAAGGGCGACCCCTCGAGGAAGCGCTCGGGATATTTGGGCAGGCCCGGGGTGGCACGCAATTCGGCGAAAGCGGCACGGCGCTCGTCGCGTGGTGCGGTCCAGAACACCATCTGGGAGATATCGGGCAGGCCGGCGGGCGGGTCGAAAGGCACCTCGGACATGCGACGACGCTACCTGCCCTCTAGGGTGCGCGATGTGCTGAGCATCGATGAGATTGAGCGCATTCTGGTGATCACCGC
>RFST01000117.1 GCA_009923855.1 Actinomycetota bacterium | reverse complement strand
TGGCCTATGTCGACCTCGATGGGGTTGGCGGCGTCGGGCCGCGGGTATTGGCGCATCTGCGCCCCGGTGGTGAAGTGCCTCCCGGAACGCGTGTCGAGATCGATGGCGATGACGGTGGCGACCTGTGGGTCGTGCCGACGGGGACGGGTTCGTGATGGCTGCACCGGTTGTCATCAGTGGTGTGGGCACGTCCAACTTCGGTCGCGCGCCGCAGTCGCGGATCGAGGCTCTTGCTCATGCCGCGATCGTCGAAGCACTCGATGATGCCCAGGTCGGCCCGGGCGATATCGATGCTGTGTGGCTCGGCACCGTGTTCGGTCCGGCCGGTGTGGCGAATCGGGTGATGGCGGCCTCGGGGTTGGCCGGTGTGCCGGTGTATTCCATCGAGGCCGCATGCGCCAGTGGCACCGTGGCGCTACATGAGGCACAGGCGTCAGTGGCCTCCGGCCGACATCAGCGGGTGCTTGCCGTTGGTGTCGAGCAGTTGTCGACGGTGTTTACGGGGCCGATCGTCCCAGAGGCATCCGACCCCGAAGGGCGCACCGGGCTCGCCCTTCCCGCGCTGTACGCGCTGTCGGCCAACCGCTATCTGCATGATCATGGTCTGGACCCGTCGGTGCTCGGCCATATCGCGGTCAAGAACAAGTACGCCGGCTCGTTGAACCCGAGGGCCCATCTCGGCGGAGCACCGCCCGACATCGACCAGGTGCTGGGCAGCCGCGCGATCGCTGGTCCGCTGACGCTGCTGCAGTGCTGCCCGATGAGTGACGGTGCGGCTGCGGCGGTGGTCGAGTCAGCAGCGACGACACGATGCGATGACCCGGTCACGGTGCTGTCGTGTGCGTTCGTGTCGGGCACCTGGTGGAATTCGGATACGTCGCTGCCGTGGAGTGTCGACACGGTGCGTGCGGCGGCACGTGCCGCATTCGATACCGCCGGGCTGACACCAGTCGATGTGGATGTGGCTGAACTACATGACGCGTTCACGATCGGCGAAGTGCTCACCACCGAGGCTCTCGGGCTGTGCCCAGAGGGAACGGCTGCGCTGCGTGCAGCGGACGGCGCGAGTGCCCTGGGAGGAGAGCAGCCGATCAATCCGAGCGGGGGTCTGTTATCGCGTGGCCATCCTCTTGGTGCCACGGGTCTTGCGCAGACGGCCGAGATTGTGTGGCAGTTGCGCGGCCGAGCTGGTGAGCGACAGGTCGATGGAGCCACAGTCGGTCTGGTCGAGACGATGGGCGGTGGGGCTGCGGGCGTCGACGGCAATGCATGTGTGGTCGCGCTGCTCGGAGGGCCCGAATGACGATGGGTGTGCCCAGCAGCGATGTTGACCTGTTGTCGACCGAGTCGCTGATCGATCCACATGCTGCGTACCGCGACCTCCGCAACCTCGGTGAGGTGGTGTGGCTGCCCCATCACCGGGCATGGTTCATCGGGCACTACCACGCGGTGCACGAGGCCTTTCGCGATCAGCGTCTGTCGAGCGATCGCCTCTCGCCGATGGAGGCACGGCTGAGCGACGACAACCGTGCGACGCTGGCGTCCACGATCGATCTGTTGCGGGGGTGGATGGTGTTCCATGATCCGCCCGATCACACCCGGTTGCGCGAACCGTTGCGACGCGCCTTCACTCCTGGTCGTCTCGCGGCATTGCGACCTCATGTGGTGGCGATCGTCGATGAGCTCCTCGATGATCTTGCCGCTGCACAATCCCCGGATCTCATCGCGGATTTCGCCTTTCCCCTGCCTGCGATCGTGATCGCTGAACTTCTCGGGGTGCCGGCCGAGGACCGTGATGATTTCAAACACTGGAGCGATCAACTGGCCGCGCTGGTGTTCGGATCGTCGGACCGCGGGTCAAAGGCTGCGACCGCCGCAGCCGGTAGCGAGCGGTTCTCGCGGTATTTCGCCGACTTGATCGAGAGGTATCGCGACGCGCCGGACGACAATTTGGTGTCGGCGCTGATCGAGGTGACCGAGGACGATCCCGATGGGGCGGGGCTCAGCCCGGCCGAGTTGGTGGGCGCCTGCACCCTGTTGCTGTTCGGTGGTCATGAAACCACCACGAACCTGATTGCGAATTCGATGCGGACGCTGATGACACACCCCGATGCAATGGCTGCGGTGGCGAGCGACGCCGGTGCCCATCCGTTGGTGTTCGAGGAACTTCATCGCTTTGACGGATCGACGAAGTTGATGGTGCGGGTGGTGGCCGAAGATCATGAACGCGGCGGGTGCATGCTGCGTGCTGGCGACACGGTGTTGCTCGGGGTGATGTCTGCGAACCGCGACCCGGGGATCTTCGCCGATCCAGATGTTGTGGACATCGATCGGCCAAATGCTCGCAGCCATGTGGGCTACGGCTACGGAATTCATTTCTGTCTCGGGGCGGCGTTGGCCCGTATGGAGGCCGAGATTGCTATCGAGGCGTTGGCCCGTCGATTCCCAGTGATGCGCCATGATCCCCAGGCTGTGCGGTACACCGATGCGTTGATTGGTCGGGGAGTGGCGGCTCTGCCGATCAACATTGGCTGAGCATCATTCAACAGTTGCCGAATCTGTGGTTAGTGTTCACCTATGGCAACAGCCCAAGTTTCAGCACGCGACACGATTTTGGCGCTCGCAGTTGAAATGATCGACGCCGACGGTGAGGCCGCTCTGCGCATGGCCGATATCGCCGAACGCGCTGGCGTGGCCGTGGCACTAATCAGCCACCACTTCGGATCACGCGAAGGTCTGGTGAGCGAAGCGCAACTGTTCCGCTTCCGACGCCAACCGTTCCTCGATGCCGCGCGCATCGAAGCTGCCGTGATGGCGATCGATGATGTCGACTCGTTCCGCGGGTTGCTGCATGAGCTCACCCGCGATGTCGTGGGTCTGCAGCGCAGCGTCCTGCGGATGGAACGCGTGACCGAAGTCGCCGCGACGCACGGTCGTCCGGAACTTCGCGAGAAGGTGATGGAGGCCAACCGCGAGGTGACCGACAGCATCCAACACGCGATGGCCCTGGCGCAACGGGTTGGTTTTGTTCGGCGTGACCTCGACGCTCGCGCTCTCGCTCTGTTCGTGCAGGCTTACGCGATGGGTTTCGTGCTCGCCGATCTTGATCCGAACCGGCCTGATGATGAGGCCTTGGCCACGGTGATCGATGCGGTCACCGCAGGTCTGTACGCGTCGTAGTTCGGTCGCGTCACGCGTGGGCGTGATCAGGCGGTGAATCCATCGGTGCGTGCGAGCACCTGCAGCATCACTTCGTCGGCACCGCCGCCCACCGAGGTCAAGCGATTGTCGCGGAAGAACCGCGCGGTCCAGTTCTCCTCCACGTAGCCCATGCCGCCGTGGTACTGCAGGCACATATCGGCCACGCGGCGCACCAGTCGCCCAGCGGTCAACTTGGCAATCGTGGCCTGTCGCGTGGTGTCTTCACCGCGGTCGTAGGCCTCAGCAATCGCGTAGTTGTAGGTGCGCAACAGATCAAGATCAGCAGACAGTTCGGCGAGGGTGTACTGCAGGTGTTGGTTGGCCAGCAGGGGCTGGCCGAAGGCCTGGCGTTGACGCAGGTAGTCGGCGGTGCGGGTGAGAGCCACCTCGCATGCGCCGACCGTGGTATACGACGCCCACATCCGCTCCACCACGAACTGGGCCATCTGCTGTTGGAAACCCCTGCCGATCTCCCCGATGGTGTTGGCCACCGGCACGCGACAGTCATCGAAGCTCAGCAGGCCGGTGTCCGATGCGCGCATACCCAACTTGTCGAGTTTGCGTGACACCGAGAAACCCGGGGCGTCGGTGGGCACGATGATCTGGCTCATGCCGTGATAGCCGCCCTCATCGGAGGTGCGTGCCAGCAGGCAGAGCCAGTCGGCCTGGAGGCTGTTGGTGATCCACATCTTCGATCCGTTGATGACCCACTCGTCGCCGTCGCGCACCGCGCGGGTTCGGATACCAGCCACGTCGCTGCCGGCATCGGGCTCGCTCACGGCGATGGAGCACACCTGGGTGCCTGCGAGGGCCGGCGCCAGATAACGACGTTTCTGCTCCGGGGTGCCGAAACGGGCGAGCGATGGTGTGGCCATGTCGACCTGCACGCCGAGCGCCATTGGCAACGACCCGTGGTCGCAGCGTCCGAACTCCTCACCGAGGATCACGGTGAAGGCGTGATCTGCTCCTTGGCCGCCGAACTCCGTCTCGTACTCAAGTCCGAGAAAGCCGAGGCTGCCCATCTTCGAGAAGATGTCGTGAAGGGGCATCATCTCGGCGTCTTCCCACTCGGGGATGCGCGGGTTGATCTCATTCTCGACGAAGTCGCGAACGACGGAGCGGAACTCGTGGTGCTCGGCGGAGAACTGCATGATGTGACCGTATCCCCTATGGTTCGGCCCATGCCCATCCGCCACCAGCAACGCGCGATCGATCTCGGCATCGTGATCACCGACTCCGACGCAGCTCTCGGTTTCTACCGGGATCTGCTCGGCTTGGACCATGAGGGTGATATTCCCTTTGCGGGTCTCGGACTGATGCATCGGTTACGCTGCGGCGATTCGCTGATCAAGCTGATCCGTACCGATCAGATGCCCGATGCGTGCCCGGCGCCCGGTGGCATCGATGCCGGCACCGGCCTGCGTTATTTCACGATTCACATGGAGAATCTCGACGAGATGGTGCAGATGTGTCGCGATGCTGGCGTCAGCGTGGTGGTGCCACCGATGTCGCCGCGACCAGGTCTGCGGATCGCCATCGTGGAAGATCCCGATCGCAATCTCGTGGAGTTTGTGACCAACGAGTGATGTCGCGGCGCCTCGCCGCTGTGGATCAGACGGCGAGTAGGTCGCGTGCGCCGGTGTCGCTCGACGGGTGGCGCAGCTTCGACATCGCGCGCGCCTCGATCTGACGGATGCGCTCGCGGGTCAGATTGAAATGCTCGCCGACCTCTTCGAGGGTGCGGGGTTCGCCGCGATCGAGGCCGAAGCGCAACTTGAGGATCTCGCGCTCGCGCTCATCGAGAGGTGCGAGGAGACGGGCGATCTCTTCAGGCAGGAGCGCCGTGGCGGCCACCTCGAAGGGTGACTCGGCCGATCGGTCCTCCACCACGTCGCCGAGTTCGGCGTCGCCGTCCTCGCGTAGTGGTTCTGACAGCGACAGGGGCTCGGCAGCGAACCGCAGCGCCTCGGTCACCTTGTCCTCGGGCATTTCTACCTCGGCGGCGAGTTCGGCGAGGGTGGCCGGTCGGCCGTACTTCAACTCGAGCCGGCTGCGTGCTTTTTGCAGTCGTGCCAAGGTGTCGCCAGCGTGGACCGGCAGGCGGATGGTGCGGCCGGTGTTCGCGATGCCGCGCGTGATGGCTTGGCGGATCCACCACGTGGCGTAGGTGGAGAACTTGAAACCCTTACGCCAGTCGAATTTCTCGACGGCGTGCATGAGGCCGAGGTTGCCCTCTTGGATGAGGTCGAGCAGGGGGAGCCCGGAGGCCTGGTATTTCTTGGCAATCGACACGACGAGACGCAGGTTCGACTGCACGAATTGGCGCTCGGCTTCTTCGCCTTTACGAGCCGTGCGACGGAGCTCCCTTTTGCGCGCAGGTGTGACGTCTTTTCCACCAGCATCGAGTAACTCGATGGCCTCTTTGCCAGCCTCAATGGCCTTGGCGAGACGGACTTCATCGTCCTTGGTCAGCAGGTCATACTGACCGATATCGGTCAGGTAGAGACGGACGAGATCCTCGTCATCCCGGTCAACTCGGTCTTTGGCCACTGGCTCCCTTTCGTCACGCGGACAACCGTGCTTCGCTTCGACCCCGCTGGCCCCCCGGCCCCTCGGAGACTCCTTGTGAGACGTCCGTCACGATACCTCTAGGAACGGTGCGACCCACCTGTCGAGGTGACAGGTAATCTGATCTTCACAACTCGGTGGCGCGGGTGATCATTCTGGTCATCAGCGGCGCCGAATGTGTACGTGGACCCCGAGGAGGCGACGTGGCAAATCCAGTGTTGAACGAGCGGACGATGGCGAATTGGGCGCCCCCGGCACCCGGTTCACGACAGGGGCCAATCGACGACGGCCCCACATCTGCGTGGGCATCGACAGGTGCAACGATGACGGTGTCGGGCACGATCTCGGCGACCTCGGTGTTGTTCGTGTTGCTGCTGGCATCGGCAGCAGT
>RFST01000116.1 GCA_009923855.1 Actinomycetota bacterium | reverse complement strand
TCAGCTCCCGAGTGATTTCATCGTGTCGAGAATTCGCTCGGCGCTGGGGTCCGCCATATCGGCCACGATGCGCCCATCGGCGAGAAACACCGCACGGTCTGCACGGGCCGCAGCGTTCGGATCGTGGGTCACCATGACGATTGTCTGCGCGTGCTCGTCGACGGCGCGACGCATGAAGTCCAGAATCTCTCCGCCGGAGTTCGAGTCGAGGTTGCCCGTGGGTTCGTCGGCGAAGATCACGCTGGGTTGACATGCCAAAGCTCGCGCCACGGCCACACGCTGCTGCTGGCCACCGGAGAGTTCCGACGGTTTATGCGAGAGCCGATCGCGAAGTCCCACGGTGTCGATGACTTGTTCGATCCAGTCGGTGTCGCCGCGTCGTCCCCCGAGGGCAAGTGGCAACACGATGTTCTCACGCGCCGTCAGCGTGGGCACGAGGTTGAAGGATTGGAAGATGAAACCGACCTCGGTGCGACGCAGTTCGGTGAGTTGCCGATCGTTGAGTGCATCGAGGGTGGTGTTGCCGATGGTGACGTGCCCATCGGTGAGTTCGTCGAGTCCGGCCAGACAGTGCATCAAGGTGGATTTGCCTGAACCCGACGGGCCCATCACCGCGGTGAACTGTCCGTGGGCGAATTCGATATCGATGCCGTCAAGTGCGCGGACCTCAGCATCCCCACTGCCGTACACCTTGACGGCATTGCGGGCAGCGACAGCGGGTGCGACGGTGGTCTCGGTGGGGGTCACCCTGCCAGTCTGCCGTGCCTATCAACCGAGCGGACATCGCCCGGTTGGTCCTCAGATGAACAACAGATGACCCACCGTCACAGCGTGTGTAGGGTCGGCGATATGAGCATCCGCGTGGAACCACACGACGTTGCCGACATCGTGATGGGTGCGTGGGCCTATGTGATGACGGTGGGAACCGACGGCGCTCACGTGGTGGCACTTCATCCCACAGTTGGTGATGGCGGGCGGCTTCACCTTGCGGTGGGGACAGGCCGCGCGGCACGCAATGTGGCAGCTGGTTCGATGGTCACGCTGGTGTTTCCACCGCGTGATGAGTGGCTGCACGCCGGCTATTCGTTGGTGGTCGATGCAACAGCGCACCCGGTTACCGACGGGGTGATCGCGCTCGAATGCACCGGTGCTGTGTGGCACCGACCCGCGCCATGACCGGAGCGGACATCGACCCGCTGGTGTTCGTGGCGCTCGATGTTGGCCACACCGTGGGCGCCGACGGTGAGTTGACACCCACCGTGGTGATCGATGTCGAGGGCTATCCCCAGATCGCGGATCTCGCCCGGGTGCACGCCGTCGATGGTGTGGGTGATGTGACGACCGCGGCGGTGCGCTCAGACACCACGATCATCATTGGTGTGCGCCTGTCACGGCCGGTGCTCGCGGCCTTCGCTATTGCCTTCGACGCAACACTCCACGGCCAGTTCCTTGTCGATGTTGCCAATGCAGGTGCGCTGACCTTTGCAACCACCAATCCTGATACCGCAGCTGCCGATCAGCCGCTGTGGCTGGCTGTCGACATCGACGGCCCGGCGCTGCTCAACGTGTTGACGATGCCGTAATCACGCGCCGATGAGTTCGGCGGCGATCACGTCGAGAATGGCATCGGTCAGCGATGACACGTCGGGTTCGTAGGGAATGAGATTTGTCGACAATGCGATGGTGATATCGCTGTCGGGTAGGTGGGTTGCGTCGGAGCGGAAACCGGGCACACCACCACCGTGGGAGTACCGCGGCTCGCCTTCCCATTCACCGACGCTGATGCCGAGTCCGTAATTCGAGTAGTCGCTGGTGGTGACGAACTCTGAGAGTTCGGCATCACCGAGAGCGCCGTGGAAGAACGACCGGAAGATGCGGGCAACGTCGTCGGCTTGAGCCTCGAGCCCGCCGCCGGTCCAGCCTGCGGTGCGGGTCACCGCCTGTGGGGCCACGGTGACGTCGTAGAAGTCGCCCACGACGGAGTCCTCGCGATACGGCTGAAAACCGGGCAGCAGATCGATGGCGGCCTTCAATTCGCCGGCGACGTGGCCGGCGACGAGATCGTCGGGTGGGTAGGTGCCCGGCGGCAGGTACACGTCGGTGGCGTCGGCCGGGGTGAAGAGCTGCTCGGTCATCACGTCGAGAGCGTCGCGTCCGGTGACGGCCTCGATCACAAGTCCGGCCACCACGTGGCCCACGGTGTTGTACGCATAGTCGGTGCCCGGGGCATAGAGCGGGCCAACCCCCGATGCCCAGTCGATGATCTCCTGTGGGGCCATCTCCTGGTCGAGACGCGACGACACCATGATGTAGAAGCCCGGATCGAATGCGTACTCCGCGAAGCCGTCGGTGTGGTTCAGAATCTGGCGGATCGTGACATCGGCGGCGTAGTCCACGCCGTCGAGTTCGTAGGAGGGAATCCAGTCGTCCCCGAGGTACGACGCCACGGTCGCGTCGAGGTCAATCAGACCTTTCGCAACGAGTTGGAGCACGACCACCGACGTCATTGGCTTGGTGATTGAAGCGAATCGGTAGTAGTGCGCGGGGTCGGCGGCAACATCGGCGGTGACATCGGACAGCCCAGCGCTGAAGGTGAATTCGTTCAGCGTGCCATTGACGGGTGCGATGACCGCCACGGTGGCACCGGGCACGCCGGTGTCGGCGAGGAAGGCCTCGATCGCGTCCTGGGTGTCGGCCACGAAGGCATCGACGTCCGAGGCGGTCTCCGGCGCAGCGGTGGTCTCGGGTGCGGCGGTGGTCTCACGCGCAGCAGTGGTTTCAGGTGCAGCTGTTGTCTCGGGTGCCGCGGTGGTGGCCGGAGCCGAGGTGGGTTCGCTCGCGGAGTCGTCGCCCCCGCAGGCGGCGACAGCGAGAGCGCTCGCGACGACGGTGGCAAGAAATCGTGTATTGATGCGCGTGAGTGGTCTCGTTTCGCTGGATTGACAGGGTGCGGTCGGTGTGGTCACTGACCAGAGAACGTCGGGGGGCGCTTCTCCACGAAGGCCAACGACGCCTCGCGATGGTCGCGGGTGGCCATGGTGCGCACCATGGCTGCGGCTTCGCCTTCCAGAGCTTCGGCCAACGGCACATCATCGCCACGTTGGATGTTCTCTTTGATGTAGCGCATGGCGATGGGCGCGCGGGCGGCCAAGGCGCGACAGAACGCCATGGCGTCGTCGGCGAACGTGGCGTCGTCGTACACGTGGTTGACGATGCCCAGACGTTCTGCCTCGGCGGCATCGAGGCGTGGCGACATCCACATCAGTTCCTTGGCTTTGGCCTCGCCGACAAGGCGCGGCAGAAACCATGACGTGCCGAAATCGCCGCTGGCGCCAATGGTGGAGAACGCGGTGACCAGCACGGCGCTGCGAGCGGCGAGGCGAATATCGGCCGCGAGAGCGATGGACAGGCCAGCACCGGCCGCGGCCCCGGGCAGGGCGGCCACGACGGGTTTGGGTAGGGAACGGAATGCGAGGCTCACACCTTTTTGAATGGTGGTGAGGTGAGTGATGGCTTCTTCGGTGGAGCGTCGTGGCCCTGCATCGGCATGATCGGCAACAAAGCCCTTCACGTCACCGCCGGCGCAGAAGGCCCCACCTTCCCCGGTGACCATCAGCACGCGGATGTCGGCATCGTCGCGTACCTGTTCGAGCGCGGTGGCGAAGCCGAGGTAGATCTCCTCGCTGAGGGCGTTGCGCCGATCGGGACGGTTGAACGACAGCACAGCAACGTCGCCGTCGATGTGTCCGATCAGATGGTCGGTTCCGGTACGCAGTTCACCCATGTCGTTCTCCCTCTCATGCGTCATGTTGATGCGGCGATAAGTGTCGCATGCAGGCTCGGTACGGCTAGTACCGGGGTGTTCTGCGCTGATTAGTCGACGCTGATCATCGTGGCGAGAAGATGATCTACGTGCTGGGTCCATGCTGCATCTGGCGCAGCTGTGGGGCACGGATCGAAGAACGCCTGGGCGGTGAGCACGCCGAAGAAGAAGGTACCGAGCGCACATGGGTTCACAGTCGTGGTGAACCAACCGCGTTCTTGGCTCGTGGTGATCGTCGTTGCGAACCGGTCGATGATCTCCTCGATGGCAGTGCGAGTGAGAGCGTCGCTGGTGGCGTCGTTGCCGGTCACGAGGTATCCGAGGGTCTGCATGCCAAGGCGGCGCCCGGGCGCATCGGCCGATGAGGTGAGTGCGTGCACCCATGCGCGCACATGGTCGATGGCACCCGCAGCATCGGGAGCCAGGAGCACCCGATCGAACTCGTCGAGCAATGTGGTGGTGGTGGCACCGAAATTGGCTACCAGAGCCGTGCGTCGGAGCGACTCTTTCGAGTCGAAGTGTCGGTAGATGTGCGACGTGGTGAACCCGGTGGCATGGGCCACCTCGGCAAGGCGGAAATCACCGTCGAGACTGGCGCGGGTGATGGAAACTGCGGCCGAGATGATGCGTGTGGCGTCCGAGTGCAGGTGGCGCTGGCGCAGCCACTCGTGCAGCGCGGTGTCAACCATGTTCTCGTCGGATGGAATGGCAACTCGGGCGAGCGGCGACCCAGAGTTGGCGCGGCAGGACGTATCAAGGTGGACGGCGTAGGCGCGGCGGATGACGGGTACCCACTGTGTGTGGGGCACGAGGTCGGGGTAGAGATCGACGATGACGCGGGTCATTGGCGCAATGAACATGAACTCGGCCATCGAGGTGGGGTCGATAGCGGGGCACAGGTGCCCGCGACTACGCATGGTGCGGGTGCACGTGGACCCGAGAGCGAGAAGTCGTTGCGTCATCGCGGCATACGGTTCGGCTGCTTCGGGGTGGCGGAGCACGGCGGCCAGCGAGGCGAAGCGGTTCATGCGGTTCGCACGGGCCTCGGCTTTGTCGGCCTCTTGTAGCCAGACGTCGATGATCTCGGCGATCTCGTGTGTGGAGTCGCACGAGGTGAGTCGTTCGACGATCATCGTGCTGTCGGCAGTGAACGTGGCTTCGAACTCGATGAGCCGTGCCGCCCACTCGAGGTGATCACGTGAGTCGAAATAGCGGTAGACGAACGGGGCATCGAACCCGGCTGCGTCGAGAACGGCGGTGATCGGGAACGACTCGGTGGGAGCTGCGCGGACAAGATCGATGGCCGCATCGAGCAGATGTTCCACACGCTCGGCCGAGCTGGGGCGAGCGAGCTCACGCACCGTCGCGCGCGTCAGGCGTTCGCGAGTGGCCCGGTACACATCGCGGTACCGACCAGCGTTCTGCTCTGCGCGCAGGAAAGGGGCGTCATCGGTGGCGGACGACATCGGCGGGAAGGGTACGACATGGGTGTGGCACCCGTCATGTTGTCCGCTGGTCGGTCAAGCGCCCGCTACTACGGCGATGGATTACGGGTGACGACGCCAGCGGCTCGCCGGGTTGGGCGGCGGCAGTGGGCGGCGCACGGCCACGGTGTCATTCGGCCCGCGTTCATCTGGGTCGAGACCCTCCATGCGGCGGAGAATGGCGATGCGTTCCGATAGCGGCGGATGAGTGGCCAACATGCCGCCGAAGGCGCGGGTGAGGCCCATCTCCTTATCCGACGGTGCTTCAATCCACATATGCGCGGTCGCGGTGGTGACCTTGCGGATCTGTGTGGTATCGGCCTCGAGCTTCTCCAGCGCTGAGCGTATGCCGGCCGGGTTGCGGGTGAGTTCCACCGCGGTGGCATCAGCCAGTGACTCGCGTGAACGCGACAGCGCGGCTTTCAACAGCAACGACAGTGGTACACCAATGATGAAGATGACCGCGCCGAGTGCCATGAGAGCGAGGCCGAGGCCCGCACCCGATTGACCCTCCCGATTCCGACTGCGCCCCGAGGTGAACAGGACCACCTGCCCGGCTCGGAACGCCACATCGGCCAGCACTGCTATTGCAGCGGCCGACAGGACCGAGATCGTGGTGATCGAGATATCACGATTGCGAATGTGACCCAGTTCGTGGGCGATGACCCCTGCGAGTTCGCGCCGCGACAGCATCTCCAACAGCCCAGTGGTGACTGCCACTGCCGAACGATCCGGCGTCATACCGGTTGCAAATGCGTTCGGTGCCGGGTCGTCGATCACCCACACCGTCGGCTTGGTCATGCCAGCGGCGATGCACATTTCCTCCACCACGTTGTGCAGCACTGGGTACATCTCGGGTGAGGCTGGCTCGGCGCCCGAGAGGCGCAGCGTGGCTCGTGCCGACATCGACCAGGCGATGAGGAGGTAGCCGACGGCGAGTGCAGCGATGAC
>RFST01000115.1 GCA_009923855.1 Actinomycetota bacterium | reverse complement strand
CCGGGCTTGATCGACACTCCGATCTACGGAGAGGGCGAGGCCAGTGAGCAGTTCAAGGCCAACCTGCAAAAAGGTGTGCTGTTCCCGCAGCGTCTCGGTTTCCCCGATGAGCTTGCCTCCATGGTGGTGGAGTGCGTCACGAACAGCTACATGAACGCCGAGACCATTCGCGTTGATGGCGGAATTCGCATGCAGCCGAAGTGACCTAGCGTCGCTGCCGGCGCATCAGGTGGTGTAATCGGCGTTGATCCTGATGTAACCGTCGGTCAGATCACAGCCCCACACAGTGGCGGTGCCGCGGTCGATGTGGAGGTTCACCTCGATCGTCACTTCTGGCCCATGTAGATAGTTTTCGAGTTCGGCTAGGCCGGCATCGTCAACTTTGCGCGGGTAGACCTCGACGCCCCCGAATGAGATCACGCATGCATCGGCATCGATGTCGTGGTCGTTGCATTTCCCGATGGCCATAGCGACGCGCCCCCAGTTGGGGTCAGCGCCGTGAATGGCGGTCTTGACCAGTGGGGAGTTGACTATTGATTTCGCCACCCGCTTCGCTTGGTCGTCGTCGCGTGCGCCATCGACGCGGACTTCGATCAGCGTCTCCGCTCCCTCGCCGTCGGCAGCGATTGCACGCGTGAGAGTGCGTTGCACATCGGCGAGTGCCCGTTCCATGTCTGCGGGGTTGACCGGGTAGTGCCCACTTGCGAGAACGACTGCCGTATCACTTGTCGAGGTATCGGTGTCGACGCTCACACAGTTGAAGGTCGTGTCGGTCACCCGGCGGTGGATTGCGCGCAACTCATCGACCGGTAACTCTGCATCGGTCATCACCACGGCAATCATGGTGGCCATATCGGGCTCGATCATTCCGACCCCTTTGGCGATGCCGCACACAACGGCTGGACCCTCTCCGATGGTGGCCACGGCAACTTTCTCCACAGTGTCGGTTGTCATGATGCCCCGTGCAGCGTCGCGCAGACCATGCGATGTCGCCCCCGGATCGAGTTGCGCGATAGAGCTGACCATGCTGTCGATGGGGTAGCGCCGACCGATCACGCCAGTGGAGGCAAGCAGTATGTCGCCCGGTGCATACCCCCATCGATCCGCCACCGTGGCCACGAGGCGCTCGGCGTCGGCGGCTCCCTCTTGGCCGTTGGCCACGTTGGCATTCTTCGACACCACGACCATGGCCCGAGGCGTGCCGGTGGCGAGATGGTCGCGAGAGAGGACAACGGATGGGCCAGCAAAGCGGGACTGGGTGAACACGCCCGCCGAAGCCATCGCCGGTCCATCCATGGTGATGACGACGAAGTCATCGGTGGTGTCCTTCACGCCGATATTGGCGACCGTGGCGTGAAAGCCGAGTGGAAGCTGATCAGGTATCACCGTTGGTGAGCGTACCCGCAGCATGCAAACCGGTGAGGTCACCGATGACCGCCTCAGCGCATCGGCGGCCTGAGTACATGGCTCCTTGGATCGAGCCGGTATCGCGATGGTCGCCACAGACGAATAGGCCGTCATCCAACCGGACAGGCTTCTTGGGTGAGAACACCGGAGCCTGTATTGGCTGACCGTGTGGAATGACATCGACGCGCAGCACGTCCCACGTCATGACTTCGGGCCCCCACCAGCGAGCGAGCTGGGATTGCACCTCGGTATCGACGCGGGTGGTGTCGGCAACACCGGGCACAGCGGCGGTCACAAGGGCATGTCCGGACGGTGCGTAGCTTGGAGCGACATTGGACATAATGGCCACATTGCGCGCCGGCCCTCGATGGTCCAGCACGATGCTGCGCGTGGGGCTCGGTGCTCGTGGTGCGGCGAAGTGCACCGCAGCAGCGGGACGAGAGCCAGGGTCATCGATTCCGATCAACCGAGCCGCAGCGGGCCCATCCGTCGCGATCACGATGGCGTCTCCGCGGTACTCCCCGTCGCGGGTCGACACCTTGTGTGGACTAACGCTGACGACGGGTTCGTCGAGCCGGACTTTGTCCATGATCGGTGCCGCAAGGGCGTCTGATACCGCGCTCATCCCAGTCGCCGGAACACCGGCATTGTCGTCGAGGAGCATGCGGAGGATGACATCAAACATGCGTGATGACGTCGTGAGCGTCGGATCGAGTTGGATGCCGCCGACGAGCGGGCCGAAGAAAGTCTCGATCGCTGTCGTGGAGAAGCCTCGAGCCGAGAGGCGATCGATCGTGGCGGTCTCGGGTCGTGACAGCAGCCTCGCCGGATGAATACTGCGCAGATCACGGCGGAGCAGCCCGAGTCGCAATAGATCGGCCGGCGTCACACCCCGTCCGCGGAGTGCAGCCCACAGGGTGGCTGGGAGAGCACGCGGGGCGCGGAACGGGTCAGCGACCCGTGAGAATCCTGTGTCGTGGCGGATCAGCGCGCCGGGATCGAATGTGCAGAGGTTGAGTGCGTCGACATCAAGCTGCCGGTGTAGTTCTGGGTATGCCCGAAGCAGCACTTGAAATCCACGATCGAGCCGGAATCCATCCACGGTGTCCGTGCGAACGCGCCCTCCTACGCCGTCGGATGCTTCGATGATCGTGACATCAGCTCCAGCAGAGGCCAGATGGCGGGCGCAACTGAGACCCGCGAGCCCGGCCCCGACCACGATGACGTGAGCATTGACGTGGGGTTGAGTGTCGGAGTCACCCACGGCCGAGCAGATGGGACAGTGCGTCGCGCAGTGTCGGGTGTCGGAAGTCGAATCCTGAATCTCGAAGCACGGTGGGTAACACATGCTGACCGGAGAACAGCAGGTTCTCGGCGAGTTCGGCACCGAGGAGCGCACGTGGGCCGAACTTTGGAATTGGCAGGATGGTCGGTCGCCGGACTGCTCGACCGAGTTCGGTGGTGAATTCGGCGTTTGTCACCGGCTGTGGGGCGGTGAGGTTCACTGGCCCGGAAATGTCACTGTCGAGCAGATGAGCGATCGCGCCGACCTCGTCGTCGACGCTGATCCAGCTTTGCCATTGACGGCCGTCACCCATACGGCCGCCGAGACCAAAGCGGAAGAGCGGTAGTTGTTTGCGTAAGGCACCGCCTGCGGTGCTCAACACAATGCCGGTGCGCAGGAACGCGACGCGACAACCGGCATCGACGGCGGGAGTTGCCGCCTGTTCCCACTCCACGCACACATCGGCCAGGAAACCCGATCCTGCGGGGTGGGACTCGTCCACTGGCTCAGTCCCTGATCCATACACACCGATAGCAGAGCCGCTGAGGAAGATGCGTGGCCCATTCGTGGACGCAGCGATGGCCTCGGCGAGGTGCTGTGTCGGGCCGACTCGAGACGATCGGATGGTCTCTTTGTAGGCCGGGGTCCAACGACGATCTCCAATGCCAGCTCCGGCAAGATGAACGACCGCGTCAACGCCCTCAAGGGCACCGGGCTCGAGGGCGTCGGCGTTCGGGCCCCAGCCGATCTCGTTATCGCCCGGTGCACGCCGCACCACAGGGCATACGTCGTGCCCAAGTGTGCCGAGGTGGCCGCTAAGGGCCGTTCCGATGAGGCCACTGGCTCCGGTAATCGCTACTCGCATGACCACAACCTACGGCTGTGAATCGCTTATGTCGTGACCAGCTCGGAGATGGTGGCGAGATCGATCGCCTGCGTAATGGTCGTAATGGTTCCGTCGGGCTTCAACAACACCGCGGCCGGTTGATACGGGATGCCGAACCGGTCGTACACCGCGCCGACGGTGTCATCGATCTGTGGGAATGTCAGTCCGCCCTCGTCAATGAAGTCGGCGTAGGTGCGGTCATCGCCGGACCACGCCACACCGATGATGGTGAGCTCGGAGCCGTACAGCCGGTGTGCCTCCTCGACCGAAGGGGCTTCGCGCATGCAGGTCGTTCAATAGGGCGCCCAGAACCACAGCAGTACATCGCGATCGCCCACGTCGCGCAGGGAGATACTGCCGCCACCGATCAATGGCGCCTCCCAGTCGTACGACGCAGGAAGGGTGGCACCGGGCATGTTGGTCGTCGCCGTGTCGGCCGGTGTGGTGATGGATGTGGGAGCGCCATCACCACCAGTGGTCGTCGCTGTTGCTGTCGAGGTCGGCGCGACCGTGGATGCGGCGGGAGTTGGGGCTGAGGTCGTTGCTCGGTCGTCGGCACAACCGGCTGCGATGACGACGACAGCGCACACGGTGGCCAGTCGGGGGAGCAGGGCCACGCGCATGCGGGCACGCTACCGAGGCCCTAGCCTCGACGCTGCATGCAGACCCGAACTCTCCTGTTGTTGTCCTTGGGGTGCGGATTCGCCATTCTCATTGCCGGTGCCGCACTGTTGTTGCAACTATCGGGATCGGACGACCTGTCGACGCCGGCGCCGGTTGGTTCCGTCGTGATGGTGGGAGACATGGCTGTCACCGTGGTGAGCGCGGACACCACCGCATCATCTGTCGTGGTGGACCTCCGACTGGGGGGCGTTGACGACCCGGATGGTTCGCGCAGCTTTGGCCTGATCGCATCGGGAACCTCTTATGCGCCAGGCGGAGGAGATTGTGATCCGGTCACCGTCGCGACACGAGAATGCGCGGTCACATTCGACGTGCAAGTCGGGCGTGACGACACCGCTCTCGTACTCGTTGCCGAACGTGGCGAGAGTCGCACGCGCTGGGTACTTCCCGCGGGCTGAACGGCGGTACCGTGGAGGTCATGTCTGACACGTTCGACCTCGTCGTCATCGGTGGTGGGCCTGGCGGCTACTCCGCAGCCCTCTACGCAGCATCTGCTGGTCTCTCGGTAGCGCTCGTGGAGAAGGATGCGCTGGGCGGAACATGCCTGAATCGTGGATGTATCCCCGCCAAAGCGTTTCTTGAGACGGCCGCGGTCCATCGGCATGTGGAGCATGCCGCCGATTTCGGTATCGACGCTGGATCGCCATCGGTGAATTTCGCTGTCACTCAGGCCCGGAAGCAGAAGATCGTGGCCGGTCTGGTCGGTGGTATCGGTGCAATGTGCAAGGGCCGCAAGGTGGAGGTGTTGAACGGCACTGGGTCACTGCGACCTGGCAAGCGCGTTCACGTCGTCCACCCCGATGGTGCCACCAGCGATTTGTCCGGAGCGGCGGTCTTGTTGGCGGCTGGATCTGTCCCGCGGACCATCCCCGGCTTTGATCGCGGTGGTCCGATCATGACCAGCGACGAGGTGCTCGATCTTGACCATGTGCCGTCGCGTATCGCCGTGATCGGCGGCGGCGCGATCGGATGTGAGTTTGCGTCGACCTTTGCCGACCTCGGATCATCAGTGACCTTGTTGGAGGGTTTGCCGAAGATCCTCCCGGGTCTCGATGCCGACGTCGCGCGCATCGTGGTACGGAGCTTCTCGAACAAGGGCATCGATATCCGCACCGGTGTGAGCGTCACCGGTCATACACCGACCGGGTCTGGAACGACCGTCCACCTGGGAGATGGTGAGAACATCGACGTCGATGCCGTGGTCGTCTCCGTCGGCCGTCGACCGTTCGCCGACGAGTTGGGTCTTGAAGCAACCACAGTTGCGGTCGATGACCGCGGATTTGTTGTGGTCGATGAGCTGTGCCGGACGACCGAGGACGGCGTGTATGCAGTTGGTGACCTCATCAACACACCGCAACTCGCGCACGTCGCCTATGCCGAGGCGGTCATGGTCGTGAAGGAACTTCTTGGCGAATGCCCGTCGCCGGTTGACTACACCCGCGTGCCGTGGGCGATCTATTGCCATCCGGAAGTTGCGTGGGCGGGTCCTGGTGAGGAGGCCGCGGCTGAAGCCGGAATTGATGTTGTGGTTGGCAAGCATCCGTTCAAGTTCAACTCGCGCGCCCAGATCCTCGGCGAGACCGACGGCATGGTCAAGATCATCGCTCGACGTGGTCCGGATGGGCGCGCTGGTCAAGTGATCGGCGTGCACATGGTGGGTCCCTGGGTGACCGAGCAGTTGAGCGGTGGGTACCTCGCGGTCAACTGGGAAGCCACGGTGGACGAGATCGCCGAATTCATCCAACCGCATCCAAGCTTGAGCGAGCTGTTCGGTGAAACCGTGATGTCAATGACCGGCCGAAGCTTCAACGGCTGACCGGCGACGACACGCACACTTTTACGACGACAGGATTGATGACGATGGCAGATGTGACTCTTCCCCAACTTGGTGAGACGGTGACCGAGGGCACCATCACGCAATGGTTCAAGAGTGTCGGCGACACCGTCGCCGCCGATGAACCGCTCTTCGAAGTGTCGACCGACAAGGTCGACACCGAAGTGCCGTCGCCCGTTGCGGGCGTCGTGATCGAGATCCGCGCCGCCGAGGGCGACACGGTGGAGGTCGGTGCGGTGGTGGCCGTGGTGGGTGCGGCAGACTCTGC
>RFST01000114.1 GCA_009923855.1 Actinomycetota bacterium | reverse complement strand
GTGTAGTCGCTCATGCCTGGGGTGTACGCCCCACCTGCCGTTGCAGGCCCGAAACCGCACGTGATCGTTGGGATACCCGCGGCTGACAACTGCGTCTGGTGTTTGAAACTGGCACCGCCACGATTGAAGACATCCGCTTGATGCGGCAAGTCCGCTCCGGCCGACTCGTTCAGCGAGATCCAGGGCAGACGGTTGGTCCGCACGATCTCGAAGAAACGCGACGACTTGTCGAGAGTGCTCGGGTTTGTGGACCCACCGCGGTAGGTCATGTCGGTGGCGGTGATACCGACCTCCACCCCTTCCACGATGCCAATCGCATTCACGACACCAGCACCGATCGGGAACTCCGAGCCCCACCCTGCAAGGGGGCTCAGTTCAAGAATGGGCGTGTCGGGGTCGACCAATTGTTCGATGCGTTCGCGGGCGAGCATCTTGCCGCGAGCGCGGTGACGATCGACGTATCGCTGACCGCCGATCGTCTCCAGAGCGTCAAGTTCGTCGGCCACCTGGCCCCACAGAGCCTCCATCGCCGCCACGTTGTCGCGCCACTGCTGCGAACGTGTGTCCACTCGGCTGCGCAAGGTACTGCGATGCCGTCCGCCGATCCCCGTCGTCACCTGCCCCACATCCGCAAGGTAGACCCCCGCACCCCTGTGCCGTCAATCGGTCTGTCGCCGATCCCGGCCAGAACCAGATGGTGCGGTACCGTCGCCCGGTGCGGGCGATGCGCCGCATATGACGAACACGATGATCACGGGGGCGACGATGAGCGACGAGATCGATCCGGTGGCACAGGTCACCACAGACCTAGTGGCTGAGCAGAATGCGCTCGATGATGTGGTCGCCGGCCTCGACGATGACGCGTGGCGTCGCGATACCCCGAGCCCTGGCTGGACCGTGGCCGATCAGGTCGGTCATCTCTGGTTCTTCGACCGCTCCGCCACCCTCGCCATCGCCGATCCGGACGGATTCCGCCACCACCGCGACGAACTCTTCACCCAGATGAACGCCGATCACGACCCCACGTTGGCCGAGGCGCGAGCGATGACACCGGCGGAACTGCTGGCGGCGTGGCGCGACGCGCGCGCTGGCCTCGCGGCCGCAGCGAACGGACTCGACGCAGCGACACGCGTCGAGTGGTACGGGCCGTCGATGGGTGCGCGCTCGTTCTTGACCGCCCGGCTGATGGAGGCGTGGGCACATGGCACCGACATCATCGACACGGTGGCCGATCTGGTGGGCCCCGATGCTCGACCGACAACAGACCGCTGCCGCCACATCGCCCAACTCGGCGTGATTACTCGTGGCTGGAGCTATGCAAACCGTGGCCTCACACTGCCGGAGGGATCGGTGAATGTCACATTGACCGCGCCATCGGGTGACGTGTGGACCTGGCACTACGACGATGCGGTGGCTGAAGTCCACGGGCCGGCCGAGGATTTCTGCCATGTCGTCACTCAACGCCGCCACCTCGATGACACCGCCGTGACCACCATTGGTGACGCTGCACGCGACTGGCTGGTACGCGCCCAGGCCTTCGCCGGGCCGGCCACTGACGGGCCAGCACCCAAGGGGTGAGCGGCATGGATTTCGACCTTCCACCAGATGACGACCCTCGCCGGCTCGAACTGCGGGCCTGGTTGGATGCCCATCGCGACCCCTCCCCTGCCGAACTGCACGCGGCTGGGCTTGTGGTGCCGCATTGGCCGCGGCCGTGGGGCATCGACGCCGATCCCATCCACCAGTTGATCATCGACGAGGAACTACGCCGCGCCAACGTCTCCCGTTCCGGCGCAATCTCCAACGCCATCGGTGTGGGGTGGGCCGCGCCCACTATCGCGCTCGCCGGCAGCGACTGGCAGCGCGAGCGATTCCTCGACCCGATCTTCACTAGCGAAGAGATCTGGTGCCAGTTGTTCTCCGAGCCCGATGCCGGCTCGGACTTGGCTGCTTTGTCCACACGAGCGGTGCGCGACGGTGACCATTACGTGATCAATGGCGCCAAGATCTGGTCGAGCGGAGCGCACCACTCCCAATTCGGCATCTTGATTGCGCGCACCAATCCCGATGTACCCAAACACCGCGGATTGTCATACTTCATCGTCCCGATGGACATTGACGGCCTCTCGCTCAGCCCGATCATCGACATGACCACCGCCCACTCGTTCAACCAGACCTTCTTCGATGATGTGCGGTTGCCGGTCGAGTACCGCGTCGGTGCAGAGGGTGACGGGTGGCGACTCGCCAAGGTGACCCTCGCCAACGAACGGGTGTCGTTGTCGTCGTCGGGGTCGCTGTGGGGGGCGGGCCCATCGGCTGGACATCTGATCGACCTGGTTCGCGCCGCCGGAGGCATGACCGACCCGATCATGCGTGACCGTCTGGCGGGGCTGCACATTGAGGCCGAAATCCTGCGACTCAATCGTTTGCGCACACTCAGCGCCAAAATCGCCGGGCGCACCCCCGGCCCCGAAGCATCGATCCAGAAGATCATGGGTGATGAACATGGCCAGCATGTGATGGCCATCGCCAAAGACCTCGCTGGCGCCAACGGGATGCTCACCGGTTCGGGTCCACGCGGCGACATCGATGTGTCGGCACGCTCAGGGGCCACCGAGGTGAACTTCGGTCGCGGATCGGCCAGCCAGTTTCCCGATGTCGACCCGATCTGGCACTACGGCTGGCTCTTCGGCCCCGCGCTTACCCTGGGTGGCGGCACCTTTGCCGTTCAGCGCAACATCGTGGCCGAACACGTGCTCGGCCTTCCCCGCGACATTCACGGCGATCACGGCATGACCTGGGCCGAATCGCGCCATCGACACGAACAAACCGCCAGCACCACCTGAGGAGCACACCGTGCAGACACGTATCACCGACATGTTGGGAATCGATATTCCGATCCTCGCGTTCAGCCATTGCCGTGACGTCGTTGCGGCGGTGACTCGCGCCGGTGGCCTCGGCGTGCTCGGTGCCGCAGGCCATAGCGACGCGCAGCTCGATATCGACCTCGACTGGATCGAGGAGCAGGTTGGCGACCTTCCCTATGGCGTCGATCTCATCGCGCCCGCCAAGTACACCGGCAGCGACCAGGGCGGCATGACGGTGAACGACCTGGTTGCGATGATTCCAGACGGACACCGCACCTTCCTCGATGAACTGTTGGAGCGGTACGACGTCCCCGATCTACCCGATGATGAACGCCCCCGTCGCGGGCTGTCGGCCGAAGCCAGTGCGCCGCTCACCGCCGAGCGCGCTGCACCACAACTCGACATCACCTTGGCGCACCGTGCCGCTCTCGTGGTGAACGCCCTGGGGCCGCCACCGGCGCACATGTTGGATCGAGCCCACGAGGAGGGGCGTCTCGTCGGCGCTCTGGCCGGCAAGGCACAGCACGCCGAGCGCCATGTGGCCGCCGGGGTGGACCTGATCATCGCTCAGGGCTCCGAGGCCGGTGGGCACACGGGCGAGATCGGCACGATGGTGCTCATCCCCGAGATCGTCGACGCCGTTGGGGCCACCACACCGGTGCTCGGTGCTGGCGGTATCGGCCGTGGACGTCAGATGGCCGCGGCGATGGCTCTCGGCGCTGAAGGAGTGTGGTGCGGGTCGATCTGGCTCACCACCGACGAGGCGGAAACCCATCCCACGGTGAAACAGAAGTTCTTGAACGCCACCTCGTCAGACACGGTGCGCTCACGATCGCGCACCGGAAAGCCCGCGCGACAATTACGCACCCCATGGACCGACGCCTGGGAGGATCCGGCAAACCCATCGCCACTGCCCATGCCCCTGCAGCCAATGCTGGTGGATCGTGCGATCCGGCGTATCGATCGTGCGGCGCATCGTGCCGACAGTGGTGCTGCAGACCTCGCCAACTACTTCGTCGGCCAGGTGGTGGGCCAAATGAACGAATCGCGACCGACATCGCGTGTCGTCTATGAAATGGTCGAAGAGTTCGTTGATGCCATCGAACGCCTCGAACGGGTGATGAACGCCTGATCAGACGCGCCGGTAGGCGAGATCGGTAATCGTGCGCCCGGCATCGATTCCCTTGATCTCGAATCGTGTCATCACCCGACCGTCCCAGCGCTCAACGATGCCGCCATCGAGATCGGGGGCCGACTCGCACACCTGCACCATCTGCTCCACGTAGTCGTCGATGTCGGTGGCCATTCGCAGCAGGCCGCCGGGACGCAGACACCGCAACAACGGGCCGAGACGTTCCGGATTTACGATCCGACGCTGACGCTGGCGCGGCTTCGGCCAGGGGTCGGGGAAAAACACCCACACTTCGTCAAGGCTGGCCGTGGCAAGCCGCGCGCAGAACTCCAGCGCATCACCGTGCACCACGCGCAGGTTTGTGAGGCCGTTGGCCTCGATGTGGGCCAACACGCGCGCAATACCGGGCGTGTGTACCTCGGCGGCAATGACATCGATGTCGGGCCGTGTGGACGCGGCCGCCAGCGCATTCTCCCCCGCTCCACAGCCGACCTCGAGAACCACCGGCGCCTGACGGCCGAACACGGCGGGTGCATCCAGCGGTGGCCCATGGACATCGAGCGACCACAGTGGTTCGAGACGTTCCAAGGCTGCCTGCCGGGTTGGTGACAAGCGTCGCCGGCGGGGTTTGAAGGTGCGGGGCTGCGCACGACCGTGCTGGTCCACGCGCGGGAGGGTACCGATGTGCCACTCGATCAGTACTGAGTGGACCGGAACCGTTCCATCAGGTGTCGGCCGGCGGTAATCGGTGCCGGTTCGTCGACCCCGTCACCGCGACACGCCGCCAGGGTGGAGATCACCGCATCCCAATTGGCGTTGTGGAAGAAGGCCACCGAGAAGCGCTCAGTGTTCCCGGCATTGCGCGGCGGCAGTTGCACACGGTGCATGGTGGACCGCCATCGCCCTGCAGTCCACCGTTCCAGCGCATCGCCGATGTTGACCACGTAGGCGTCACTGCGAGGTGCCACCGGCACCCACTGGCCACGCCGATCGAGCACCTCGAGACCGCCGGGTGCCGCATCAGTGCGTAGCAGCGTGAGCGTGCCGTAATCGGAATGAGCACCGGCACGCAATTGCCCCGGGGCGAGGACGTCGGGATCGATGTGCGGGTAGTGCAGCAGGCGCAGTGCCGATGTGTGCCGATCGATTGCATCGCTGAACGTGTCGGCTGGCATTCCCAGCCCACGCGCCATCAGCGAGAGCAACCGTGCCGACAGGTCCCCGAGCGCGCGGTAGCACTCCGACATTGTGTCCGCGAATGCCGTGGGCTGTTCGGGCCATCGATTCGGTGAGTACGCGAACGCAGCCGCGGGATCGGCCGCGATGAGTGCGGCCACATCATCGGGATGGTCCACCGGCCCGATGGAGTAGGTCTCCTTCGCATCAGGCGGGGTCACACCACCTCGGCTCGCGGCGAGCCGCTCCACCATGTAGCCCCCATAGCCATATGCCTCACCCTCGGCGATGGCGACGCGCGCCTTCAGCTCCTCATCACGGGCGAAGAATTCCCGTGCCATCTCATCGACACGTCGCTCGAGGCTCTGATCGATGCCGTGGTCGATGATGCGCACGAACCCGATATCGGCACATGCGCGGTCGAGAGCCGCGCCCACACGCTGCGGGTCGCCGTCGAGTGAGACCGTGGGGATGTCGCCGATGTGGCTACCGGCGGCTCGTTCGTTCACGGCACGGTCAGGCTGCGGCGCCTTCGAGGATGTGCACTCCACATGCCGAACCCAACCCGATCACGTGGGCAAGGCCGATGCGTGCACCCTCGATCTGGCGGTCGCCGCACTCCCCGCGCACGTGCTGGCAGACCTCCCAGATGTTGGCGATGCCTGTCGCCGAGATCGGATGACCTTTGGATTGCAATCCGCCGGAGACGTTCACCGGTAGGGACCCGTCACGGAACGGTGCACCGGATTCGAAGAAGTCGACGGCCCCACCCTCGGGACACAGCATGAGATTGTCGTAGTGCACCAGTTCGGCGGTGGCGAAGCAGTCGTGAAGTTCGACCAGGTCGAGGTCCTCAGGCCCCACTCCAGCGGCTTCATAGGCCTGCCGGGCAGCGTTGCGGGTCAGCGTGTTCACATCGGGCAGTACCTGGCAGGCCTCCTGCCATGGGTCGCTAGTCAACACCGAGGCGCGTACCCGCACCGCTCGTCGCCGCTGATCATCCGACAGCGACGCCAACCGTTCGCTGCTGACGACGACGGCGGCCGCGGCCCCGTCACAGTTGGCTGAACACATTGGCCGGGTGTTCGGGTAGGCGATCATCACATCGCCCATGATCTGCTCGACGCTCATTGCCGACGTGTACGCCGCAAGTGGGTTCAGCGTGGAATGACCGTGATTCTTCGACGAGATACGCGCGAAGAGTTCGAAGTCCGCACC
>RFST01000113.1 GCA_009923855.1 Actinomycetota bacterium | reverse complement strand
CAATAGGGTGCGCGAACTCGTGGCCACCACGGCGAGCACCACCATGGCCCCCGATAACGCGGCCCTGTTTGCCGGCTTGGTGATCGGTGATGATCGTCGGCAGTCACCAGAGATGACGGCGCGATTTCGCGCGAGTGGCCTGTCGCATCTCACCGCGGTGTCCGGTCAGAACCTGACGCTGCTCCTCGCCGGAGCGGCACCGATGCTGATGTTGTGCGGCCCGCGCTCGCGGTGGGTGCTGAGTGTCGGTCTCATCGCGTGGTTCGCGGCGATCACCAGATTCGAACCGTCGATTCTGCGCGCTGCGGTGATGGGTATCGGGGTGCTAACGCGCACGCTCACGGGCCGTGGTGGGTCGCCTCTGCGCCTGCTCGCATGGGCGGTGGTTGCGGTGGTGCTCCTCGACCCGTTGATCGTGTCGTCGGTGGGTCTGTGGTTGTCGGTGGGCGCGACCGTCGGGGTGATCGCAGCTGCGGCGCTTATCCGCTTCCACGGCGTGTCGTCACGGCTGATGTCGGCACTTCTCATCACCCTCGGTGCCCAAATAGGCGTGATGGTGCCCATGTTGGCGGTGTTCGGTCATATGCCGGTGTGGGCCACCCCGGCGAATCTTTTGGCAGTACCGGTCGCGGGCGCGGTGATGTTGCTCGGTTTGCCGGCAGTGGTGTGCGCCGCGATTGTTCCGCCGCTCGCGCCGGTGATGATGTGGCCGTTGGCCTTTGGGGTGCGTTGGGTGGATGCGGTGGCGCGGGTTGCCGCAGCAGCAGAGCCGCGCACGGCACCCGTGTGGGTGTCACCGGTAGTGGTGGGCGCCACGTGTGCAGTGGTGCTAGGAACGGGGGCGGCATGGAAGCGCAGAAGAACCGATGAGCATCCATCTGTTGTCCGGTGACGACGAGTCGGTGCTGCGCGATGCCGTGCACGACCTTGTGCATCGCCTGGTTGGCGACGGCGACCGCTCGTTGATGGTCGATGAGTTCGACGGCGCGGAATACGAACTACGCGCAGTTGTCGATGCGGCTCAGACCCTGCCGATGTTCACTGAACGCCGGGTGGTGGTCGCTCGCGGTATGGGGCGCTTTGTCGTCGCCGACCTCGACCCGTTGCTGTCCTACCTCGACGATCCGCTTGAGACCACCGATCTGGTGCTGGTCGGCGATGGTGGCACCTTCCCGAAGAAGGGTGTCGATGCGGTCAAGGCGGCGGGGGGAGCGGTGCGATCCACCACGGTGGCGCCGCGTGCGAAAGACCGCACCGCGTGGATCCGCGAACGCGCCACCATGCACGGCATCGACCTCGACGATCGTGCCGTGGCGCGTCTGCAGGACTGGATGGGTGACGAGGTGTCGTCGTTGGAAGGGGTGCTCACCACGATTGCCGCCACCCACGAGGGTCGCGCACGGGTGAAAGTCGATGAGATCGAACCGCTTCTCGACGGTGGCGGCGGGGTGCCGCCCTGGGAACTCACCGATGCCATCGACGCGGCGCGCACCGCTGACGCCATCCGGCTGCTGCACCGCATGATGCATGGTGGTGGGCGACACCCGTTGCAGATCATGGCCACACTGCACGGCCACTACGCCAGCGTGATGCGTCTCGACGGTTCAGGAGCGGGCGACGCGGAGTCTGCGGCGGCGATCGCCGGTGTGAAATCGGGATTCCCGGCCAAGAAACTGTGGCAGCGGCATCGATCGTTGGATGCTGCTGCGGTGCGGCGAGCCATCGACTTGTTGGCGATAGCCGACCGCGATCTCCGAGGTGAGACCGGCCTCGATGAGGCGGTGGTGATGGAGGTGCTCGTGGCCCGGCTCAGTCGGCTGCGGGCCTGAGCGTCACGACGACTGCAGCGACTTCATCAACCGCGCCTTCTTGCGCGCGGCGGTGTTCGCATGAATGACACCCTTGGCGGCGGCACGATCGATGCGGCTGATGGCGGCGCGCACCTCGTCGGAATCGACGCTGTCAGCGGAACGGGCAGCCTTGACGCGCGTCTTCAGTTCGCTGCGCACGGCGCGGTTGCGCTCGGCACGCTTGGCGTTGGTGATGTTGCGCTTCTTTTGGCTCTTGATGTTTGCCACGATGTCTCCAGGCGTCGTCAGGGCGTGTGTTCGTATGTCATCACACGGCACAGCGAGACTATCGGCGTCGCCACAGCACTCCCAACGCCCGAGCGGTAGCGTTGGCGCTGCCATGGCCCCCTCCTCAGCGCCGTCCGGACTCGACCGGATCCGGAACTTCTCCATCATTGCCCACATCGATCACGGCAAGTCCACTCTGTCGGATCGGATCTTGGAGATCACCGGTGCGGTGCAGGCCCGCGACATGCGCGCGCAGTACCTCGACTCGATGGACTTGGAGCGCGAGCGCGGTATCACCATCAAGGCACAGAACGTGCGCGTGGAATGGAACGGCCACGTGTTCCACCTCATCGACACCCCCGGCCACGTCGACTTCGGGTACGAGGTGTCGCGGTCCCTCGCCGCTTGTGAAGGTGTGGTGCTGGTCGTCGACGCAGCGCAGGGCATCGAGGCCCAAACCCTGGCGAACTGCTACCTCGCATTGGAACACGACCTTGAGATCGTTGCGTGTCTGAACAAGATCGACCTGCCGGCCGCCGACCCGGATCGGTACGCCGCAGAGATCGAGACCGTTCTCGGCATTCCCGCCTCCGAGATTCTGCGGATCTCGGCCAAATCAGGCGAAGGGGTCCCGGACCTTCTCGATGCGATTGTGGAGCGGATTCCGGCTCCCACCGGCGAAGCGGACGCCGCGCTGCAAGCCCTGATCTTCGATTCGCAGTTCGATCAGTATCGAGGAGTGGTGTCGTCGGTGCGGGTGATGAACGGCCGGCTCACCTCGGGCTCACAGTTGCAGTTCATGCAGGCCGGGGCGTCCCACGACGCCATCGAGATCGGGGTGCGCACGCCCGCAACCAGACCGGTGTCAGAACTAGGCCCTGGCGAGGTGGGCTACCTCATTGCCGGCATCAAAGATGTGGGTGATGCGCGATCCGGCGAGACCGTCACCACCTCATCACGCGGCGCGACCGCGGCGTTGCCGGGTTACCGCGACCCGAAACCGATGGTGTTCTCCGGCCTGTTTCCGATCGATGGCGATGATTTCGAGGCCCTGCGTGAATCCCTCGGCAAGTTGAAGCTCAACGATGCGTCGATCACGTATCAGCCCGAGAGTTCCGGTGCGCTGGGGTTCGGTTTCCGATGCGGGTTCCTCGGCCTGTTGCACATGGAGATCGTCAAGGAACGGCTCGAGCGCGAATTCGGTCTGTCGCTGATCGCCACCGCACCGTCGGTGGAGTACCGCGTGTCGTGTACCGACGGTGCGGAGATCAGTGTGGAGAACCCCGCCGAGTTGCCGCCGGTGCAGCAGATCTCGTCCATTGCCGAGCCAGTGTTCAAGGTGTCGCTTATTACGCCCACGGCGTACACCGGCACGTTGATGGATCTCTGCCAGAGCCGTCGCGGGGTGATGCAGCGTATGGAGTACCTCTCGCCCGAGCGGGTGGAGTTGGTCTACGAGGTGCCGCTCGCCGAAGTGGTCGTCGACTTCTTCGATCAGTTGAAAAGCCGTAGCCAGGGCTACGCGAGCCTCGACTACGAACTGATCGGCTATCGCGAGGCGAACCTGGTGCGGGTCGATCTGTTACTGAACGGGTTGCCCGCAGATGCCTTCTCGACGATCGTGCATCGCGACAATGCCGAGTCGTATGGCCGTCGGATGTGCGAGAAGTTGCGTGAGTTGATTCCCCGGCAGATGTTCGACGTGCCGATCCAGGCCGCGATCGGCGGCAAAGTCATCGCCCGAGAGACCGTCAAGGCCAAGCGCAAGGATGTGCTCGCCAAGTGCTACGGCGGCGACATCACCCGGAAACGCAAACTCCTCGAGAAGCAGAAAGAGGGCAAGAAGAAGATGAAGGCGATCGGTCGCGTTGAGGTGCCCGGCGACGTCTTTATTTCGGCTCTCAAACTGGACGACTGAGCGATGGCGGACACAGCGGCCACCGGTCGCTTCGCCAACTCGTCCACATTCCGGTCGTTGCGGCATCGCAATGTGCGCCTGTTCCTTGGCGGACTGGCGGTGTCGCAGGTGGGCGCGTGGACCCAGTTCACCGCGGTTGCCATCGTGCTCGATGACCTGACCGCGTCGACGACGGCCATCGGCATTCTCACCGCATTGCAGTTCGGCCCGCTGCTGTTATTGGGTGCGCACGCCGGTGCGTTCGCTGACCGCTTCGATCGGCGCCGCATCGTGTTGTGGACCCAAAGCGCGCTCGCGGTGCAGGCACTTGGGCTCGCTGTTGCACATCTGGCGGGGGTGTTGAACGTCGGAGTGATCTATGCCCTGACGGTGGTGCTCGGTGTGGTGTCGGCCATCGACAATCCTGCGCGACGGGGGTTCGTGACCCAGTTGGCCGATCCTGACGAGTTGTCGAATGTGATGGCATTGAACACCGCCACGATGACTGGTTCGCGGGTGTTCGGCCCCGCGATCGCGGCGATCGCGATCGGTCCGCTCGGTGCTGGATGGTTGTTCGTGATCAACGCTGCGACGTCGGTGGCGATCATCTGGTCGATCGTTGCTGTGGACGGGTCGCGGGTGCACGCGGTGCCACGCGCCCCAGCCGGTGGTCGTCCGATTCGTGAGGCCATCGGGTTCATCCGCTCGTCGTCGTTGATCGGGCCGGTATTCGTCGCGTTCACCGTGGTGTCGACGTTCGGATACAACCACAACGTGTCGCTGCCGCGCATGGCCGACGAGCTCTGGAATGACCCGCGATGGTTCGGCTGGGTGATGGCCGCCACCAGCGTGGGTTCTCTCGCCGGGTCGCTGCTCACCGCGCGCCGTCACGGGGTCGGCATCTCATGGTTGGTGGCCTCGGCGTCGTTGCTCGGCGTGGCCGGCCTCGCTCTTGCGTGGGCGCCAACGGGCCCGGCGGCGCTGGTGATTGCCGTCCCGCTCGGGGCCGGCGGTGCCGCGTTCATCGCCGGTATGAACGGCTGGAGTCAGCAGGTGTGCCCACCGGATATGCGGGGTCGTTTCCTGGCATTTGTCGCCATTGCCTTCCTCGGGTCGTATCCGATCGGTGGGCCGATCACCGGCCTGGTCGGTGATCTGATCGGGTTGTCGTGGTCGTTGGCATATGGCGCCGTGGCAACACTGCTGGCCGTGATGTGGTTGGCACGTCACCACGCGATCCGTGGCACGATGCGTCATGTGTCCGACCAGGGGTCGACACTGGCGTCATGAGCTCAGCTCCGAGTGTGATGTGGTTCCGGCGCGATCTGCGTCTCGAGGACCATCCGGCTCTTGAACGGGCGATTGCCTCGGGCGAGGTGTTGCCGCTGTTCGTGATCGACCCGGCTATCGCCACCGCGCCCGGTCCACGAACCGGTGTGCTGTGGGCGATGGTGTCTGCACTGCGCGACGCCACCGGAGGGGCGCTGGTGGTGCGCCATGGTGACCCAGCCGTTGTCGTCGCCGACGTAGCAGCTCGTATCAACGCCGGCGAGGTGCATGTGACCCGCGATCACACGCCCTACGGGCGCGCGCGTGACCACCGGGTGGCCGATGCTCTGCGCGCCGTGGGCGCCCGACTGGTCGGCACGGGCAGCAATTACGTGATCGAACCCGGCGGGGTCACCAAAGACGACGGCTTGCCGTATGCGGTCTTCACGCCGTTCCGACGTCGGTGGACCGCCCGTCTTGCCGACGTTGGCCAGCTGAGGCACATCCCGGCACCGGTCGACGCCCCATGGTGTCATGGCGTCGACACCGACGATCTGCCAACGGCCGCTCCGCTACCCGATGGCGTGGACGTGGATGTGGACACCGCTTCCGCGCTGTCGCGATGGGAACAGTTCCGCACAACCGCTCTCGATGCCTACGACGACCAGCGCGACGCTCCCGCGGTGAACGGCACCAGCAAGATGGGCGCTGCATTGCGCTTCGGGCTGGTGCATCCCGGGCGTCTGCTGTCCGATCTGGCTCCGGGAGATGCAGGCCATGACACCTTCGCCTCGGAGCTGGCCTGGCGTGATTTCTACGCCGATGTGTTGCACCGGCGTCCGGAGACCGCATGGGAGAACCTCGACCGCCGTCTCGACGGAATCGTTGTCGATACCGATGCGGCCGCCGTCGACCGATTCGAGCGGTGGTGTGCCGGCACGACCGGGTTTGACATTGTCGATGCGGGTATGCGCCAGTTGGCAGCCACCGGGTGGATGCATAACCGGGTGCGGATGATCGTGGCGAGTTTCTTGGTCAAGGACCTGCATCTGCCCTGGCAGTGGGGGGCTCGGCACTTCATGGCCCATCTCGTCGATGGTGATCTGGCGTCGAACAACCATGGCTGGCAATGGGCGGCAGGCACCGGTACCGATGCGGCGCCGTACTTCCGGGTCTTCAACCCGACAACGCAGGCGCAGCGGTGGGATCCAACCGGTGAGTACCGGCAGCGGTGGGTGCCAGAACTGGGGTCGGATGCCTATCCGGCACCGATGGTCGATCACAGCGCCGAACGGGC
>RFST01000112.1 GCA_009923855.1 Actinomycetota bacterium | reverse complement strand
AGATGTGTATAAGAGACAGCGCTACAGCGATGTCGTGTGGCGTGCCTGACGCTTCATGCGTGGCGTCGGCCACGCCCGAACGCCGGGTTGGGGTGGCGTAGGATCTGCCGTGCGATGACCGCTCCCATCCACGACGGCGCCGGCTCCAGCACGCAGCGACACGGCCCACGCACGATCGCACACGTCGATATGGACGCGTTCTATGTGTCGGTCGAATTGCTGCGGCGCCGTGAACTCGTCGGGAAGCCGGTGGTCGTCGGCGCAACCGGTGGCCGAGGTGTGGTGGCTGCGGCATCGTACGAAGCTCGGCGCTACGGAGTTCGATCGGCGATGTCGGGTGTGGAGGCGCGGCGTCGGTGCCCTGATGCGGTCTTCCTCGAACCCGACCATGCCGAGTACTCGCGGGTGTCGCGGCTTGTGCACGATGTGTTCAACACCATCACTCCGCTCGTTGAACCACTCGCGCTCGACGAGGCATTTCTCGATATCACGGGTGCCCGCGGGCTCTTCGGCGATGGTGAACAGATCGGTCACACCGTGAGATCGGCCGTTGCCGAGGCCACCGGGCTGACCTGCTCGGTGGGGGTGGCGACGAACAAGTTCGTTGCCAAGTTGGCATCGGTGGAGGCCAAGCCCATCGCGACACCGGCAGGGATCAACCCAGGTCGTGCAGTCGTGGTGATCCCATCTGGCGACGAGGCCAGGTTCGTGCAGTCGCTACCCATCGAACGGTTGTGGGGGGTGGGGCCCAGCACCCGCCGTCGACTCGCCGACGCTGGCGTGCACACCATCCCCGGGTTGCTCACCGCGTCGACACCGGTGCTGACGGCCGCCGTCGGATCCGCCGCGGCCGAGCACCTTGTTGCATTGGCCAACGGCATCGATGAGCGTCCTGTGGTGCCAGACCGCGAAGCGAAGTCGATCGGGCACGAAGAGACATTCGGCGTCGACATCAGCGATGTCGTTCAACTGCGAAGCCATCTCGTGCGGATGGCCGACCTTGTTGCCGGGCGAGTGCGCCGCCGTGGCCACGGTGCCCGTACCTGGACCGTCAAGGTGCGCCGTGGCGATTTCAGTACCGCCACCCGGGCCACATCAACCCCGCAGCCAGTCGATGATCACTGGGTTGTCCTCGACGCACTGGCCGCAGGCATGGAGCAGGCGCGCGGCGGGCACGGTGTGCGCCTGCTGGGTGTGTCGGCGTCGAACTTCGATGAACTGGGCGCGGGGTCTGATGGCCAACTCGGACTTTTCGACGATCCACCGAGGGAAGAACCATCATCGACCTCGGCAACGGCGGCGATCGACGCGGTTCGTGACCGCTTCGGTGAGGGAGCGATTCGGCCAGCCAGTGCCATCGATGCGCAACGCCGAACGCCGCGCTCGCGTTGAGTCCGGCCGATCCACATGCGAGACTGTCTTTAGCTCGGGACTTCCGGGCGGACGACACCCGAGAACGGGGAGCAGCGCGAATGCCACTCTCAGAGGACGAACAGAGAATCCTCCGTCAGATCGAGGCGGAGCTCGAACAAGACCCCTCGTTCGCCGAGCGTGGATATCGGGTGTCGCGTCGTCGCCTCGCGCTCAGCATCGCGGGCATGATCATCGGCCTGTTTGTGACCGTTATCGGTCTTGCGGTGAGTTTCCTTCTGTCGTTTGCCGCCTTCGCTGTGGTGCTCGCTCTGGGCAGCGTCGCGCTGGGAGAGTTGCGCCTTATCGGCCGCGAACAAATCGGCGATCTGCCGATTCGTGACTGGCTGTCGTCAACGCGGCCACCGAACCGTGACTGACCAACGCGCGTGGCGCGGAGCGCCATCATGACAACGAGCCGTGAACCGAGCGCCACCGCTCTCGCAGTTGACCTCGGTGAACGCCACATCGTCGCTGGAATCGTCGACGCGGCAGGTGATGCCATTGTGGCCGATCGCATCGTGACGCCCCGTCGGGAGGTGATGCGCGCCCTCGGCGCCCTGGTCGAACGGGTCATCGCGGCCGCCCCGGTGGAACAGCGGCCAACGGTCGGCGCCGTCACAGCGCCAGGGCCAGTCGACGCGGCACCGGGAGAGTTCCGCCCCCTGGGTCTGCGCCGTTGGTGGCACGAGCCGGTGCGTCGGGTCGTCACATCAGCGAGTGGGCTCGATATCGCCCTGGAGTCAATCGGGCGTGGGTTTGCGCTCGCTGCACACGATGCTGCGTTCGCCGATCGTGCAGCATCGGCTCCCACCAATGCAGACGAATCGGGTGCCGATGATCAGACGCCCTCTGCGGGAGCGGCGGTGCCAGGTGGTGTTCTCGGGCTGTATCTCGGGGATCAGGTTGACGGGGGAGTGGTTGTCGCCGGTGGGCTCGTCAACGGCGTTAATCGGCAAGCCGGACGTGTTGGCCACCTATGCGTCGATCCAGATGGCCTCCAGTGCGTGTGTGGTGCGGTCGGGTGCCTCGAGTCATATGCGTCGATCCGCGGTGTTGAAGCCCAAACCGATCGTTCGATCACGGTCACGCCGCCAGCCTTTGCGGAACGAGCGGGCACGATGGTGGGGCGGGCGTGCGCTGGACTGCTCGCCACCTTCGACCAACACCAAGTGGTCATTGGTGGGCCGTTGGTCCGCATATTGGGGGAGCCGTTCCTCGCCGGTCTGAGATCCGAATTCGAGCGCCGCTGTCGATTGCCCCATCTGACGCAGGCGCGGGTGCGCATCGCCACCTTGTCGGTGCTTGCGCCCGCAGGCGCAGTCGCGCACCGCATGCTCGCCCAGACCGTCGACGCGGCCTGACGGACAACGCTGCCTGGCGAAGGGCTGGTCAGGCCCTCTTACTACTCGGCTACGCTCGCGGAATGCGACCACAGTACGACGTCGATGCCGAGGCCTACCGCGAGAAGGTGCGCGCCTTCCTTGGCGAGAAGCTCCCCGCCGGCTTTACCGGCATCGGATCTCTTGAAGGAGACGAGCTCGTCGAATTCACAACCGAGTGGCGAACCACTCTGTACGAGGCGGGCTATCTCGCGCCCGGGTGGCCAGAGGAATATGGCGGCGCGGGTCTCTCGGCGCTCGAGCAGGTGATTTTGGCAGAGGAGTTCGCCCGAGCGGGTGTGCCCACCGGCGGACCCAATGACGTCTTCGGCATCCAGATGCTCGGCAACACCTTGTTGCTCATGGGCACCGAGGAACAAAAGAAGTACTACCTGCCGCGGATCTTGTCGGGCGAGGACACCTGGTGTCAGGGTTACAGCGAACCCAACGCGGGTTCCGACCTCGGCAATGTCGGTCTGCGCGGCGTGCGCGACGGCGACCAGTGGATTCTGAACGGCCAGAAGATCTGGACCTCGGCCGGTCACCTCGCCGATCACATCTTCACGCTGGCGCGTACCGACCCTGATGCTCCCAAGCACAAAGGCATCTCGTTCCTGCTCGTCGACATGCGCCAACCCGGCATCGAGGTGCGGCCAATCCGGATGATCAACGGCGACAGCGAGTTCAACGAGGTCTTTTACACCGATGCCACAGCGCCGGTCGACAACGTCGTCGGTGGGGTCAACAACGGTTGGGCCGTCGCGATGACCCTGCTGGGTTTCGAACGTGGGGAGGCTGCAGCCACATTGCCCATTCGCTTCCAAGCCGAAATCGATCGGTTGTTCATGCTGGCGGCTGAACGCGGCTTGACCTCCGACCCGGTCATGCGTCAAAAACTCGCCTGGGCGTACTCGAAGGTGCAGATCATGCGCTACAGCGGCATGCGGGTGCTCACGAACTTCCTGCGGGGCCATCACCCTGGTCCCGACGGTGCCATCTCCAAGCTGTACTGGAGTGAGTACCACCGCACCGTGACCGAACTCGCGACGCACATCTTGGGCGCAGACGCCATGGTGCCCACTGGTCGCATGCCGTCGTCGTCGTTCCAGACCGATGATGCGGGAGCGCCGAACAGTTCAGCATCGTGGGTGGGCACGTTCCTCAGCTCTCGTGCCGGCACCATCTACGCCGGGTCCTCGCAGATCCAGCGCAACATCATCGGCGAGATGGTGTTGGGCCTTCCCAAGGAACCCCGCCCAGCGTGACGCCCCGCGCGCTGGCCGCGGTGGGCGCAGTGATCATGCGCCCGACGCTGTGGCCGGTGGCGTTGCGTCAGTCTCGTCGGCTTGTGCTGCCCGCATTGCTGCCGACGTCGCGCGGTGCAGCGGCACGCGACTACCTCCGGTTCCGGTTGACCACTCAATACGGCGCATCAGGTCGCTCACTGCAGGGTCGCGATGTGGTGAACTATCTGCAGTGGTGTCGGGCAATGGGGTCGATCGGGGCGAGGCCCCACCGGTGATCGGCAGCTGAGATGCGCGGCGTGCTGGTGCTCAATGCGAGTTTTGAGCCGCTCAGCGTCGTGTCGGCACGTCGTGCCACATGCCTCGTCGTCGCCGAGAAAGCCGATGTTGTCGAGGCGGACGACGGATGCTTCCGCTCGCCGTCGATCACCGTGCCAGTACCTCTTGTCGTCCGCCTGCGGTACATGGTGCGCGCGCCACGGCGAACGCGTGCGGCACTCTCGCGGCGGGCGGTATTCGCCCGCGACGATCACCGCTGTCAATACTGCGGGCAGATGGCTGATTCCATCGACCATGTGATGCCACGATCGCGCGGTGGCGGGCACGAGTGGACCAACCTCGTCGCTGCCTGTCGGCGCTGCAATCTCACGAAGCGTGACCGCACACCCGAAGAGGCGGGTATGCGGTTGTTGCGGCCGTGCGCGGTGGCGCGCACGCCGTCATGGGTGATGGTGGGGGCGTCGCGTATGCCTGAGGCGTGGAAGCCGTATCTTCCCGCTGCGAGCTGAGCCTGACACCGATGGATGTGAGGATTGATGAATGGCGCGCGCCCGCGGCCGAATTGCATCAGTGCCGGGAAGCTGCGACCGATGTGGAGATCGTCGTCATGGTGCCCGAGCGGCCAGCGATGGTCTTCGGCTCGGCGCAGCGCGGGGCCGCCACGACGACGCCGCAGGGATGGCCAGTGGGCATTGACCGCGTCGTGCGGTCCTCGGGTGGGGGTGCGGTCCTTGTCGACCCCGCGCGTTCGGTGTGGATCGATCTGTTCGTCTCTCGTCAGATCACTGCCATGCCCGACGATGTGGTGAGGTCGATGCTGACAGCAGGTCGTTGGTGGGCCGACGCCGTTGCCTCCTGTGGGGTGTCGGGGGCGTGGGTCTACGACGGGGCGATGATGCACGGTGCAACACCTGAGGTGTGTTTCTCGGGTCGCGGGCCCGGTGAGGTAATGGTGGGCGAGAACAAACTGGTGGGCTTGTCCCAGCGTCGCACGCGTCATTCGGTTCGGATCCAGGGTCAGTTCCACGTGGCGGATCCCACCGACATCACTCACGACATTCTCGGGCTTGATCCCCCCGATGGTGATGAGCGCCCGGCCCTGTGGCCTGATTCGGGAGTCGATGCTGTTGCGCTGGGGCGCACGGTCGCTGCGGCACTCGGCGCGATGATCAGTTCCTGATCTCTGCCGGTTGGCCTTGCGCCGCGCCCGACTGTGTTTGGCCGGCCGTCGATGACTGGGCCCATGGCCAGTTGTGGCATCCGTGTGCCTGCCTGTTTGCGGTCGCAGAGGGCGTGGTCGACCGGCGCGCGCATTCCTGTCGTGGGTTCTGACGGCGTCGTCTGCGCAGTGGTGATGGCACTGCACGGTGTTGCTGAATGGAGGTAGATGGGGCAAATAGGGGCAAGATGGTTGACATTGGTGTATCTCGGCGGTGATACTTAGTCCGCTATCGGAACCCGCGACCGATGGCCGTTGAGGCGGAGCGGTGCAATAGGAAGGGGAGATCGTGTTCGTCGGGGTCTACGAACGCAGCGTCGACGACAACGGTCGGCTTGCCCTTCCCGCACCCTTCCGCGGTGAACTAGGCGACCGCTGCTATGCAACCCTCGACCCACAGGGATGCGTCACGGTGCGCACCTCCGCCACTTTCGAGTCCGAAGCTGCCGAGATGATCGATGCGGTCAAGGACGGCCGCGCCTCATCGGCACAGCGACGGAACCTGGCCACCAGCACCATCGCTGTCTCGGTCGACAAACAGGGCCGTATCACCCTCGAGGACAAAGCCCGTCGTCACGCCGGTCTCGACAATGGCACCCAGGTGATGATCGTCGGGAACCTGACCACGCTGGAACTGTGGCGCCCCAGCCGCTATCGCACGATTGAAGCCGAGGACGAACTGGCGAGCGGTCCACGCGTCTGGGATGACCACGACGGCGGCGAGCGATGACGGCCACGGCGTTCGATCATGATCCCGTGATGTGCGATGAAATCGTCGCCGCGTTCGCCAACGTGCCGGCCGGAGTCATCGTCGACGCCACTCTCGGCGGTGGTGGCCACAGCGAAGCGTTGCTGCAATCGCGTCCAGATGTTGACGTGATCGGCCTCGACCGCGACCCCGCGGCCATCGATGCCGCGTCGGAGCGCTTGGCCCGATTCGGTGACCGGTTCGGGTGCGACCGCGTGAGTTTCGACATGCTCGGTGATGTTCTGGACCGCCGTGGTATCAGCACC
>RFST01000111.1 GCA_009923855.1 Actinomycetota bacterium | reverse complement strand
TGTGCACACGAGCATCGAGTGAGCCGAACGATTCGCCACCCTCCGGGGCGAAATCGGGATCGGTACGCCACGATTCCCACACTGATGCCGGCACTGTACCCACCGGCTGGGTGTCGAGCACTCCGTAGTCGAGCTCGATCCAGCGCTCGTCGATCTCCACCGGGTCAGGGTGGCCAAGACGATCGGCCAAAATTCCCGCGGACTGCTGCGCTCTGGTGAGCGGCGATGACACGATGGCTGCCACATCGAGTTGCGATGCGAGTCGTGTGGCAACAGTCTCGATCTGACGCCGACCCAACTCGTCAAGGGGTTCGTCAACGCGTCCCTGGAGCAGACCATGCGCATTCAGCGATGTGCGGCCATGTCGTACGAGGATGATCATGAGAGCACCAGGTGGCCGTTGGCGACGAACGCCGATCGGTGTGCAGGGTCGTCCAGGCCGGCACGGCGCCACAACACCACCGCCGCCGCGCATCCGAGCACTTCGGCGATCAGCGCACCGACAATGCCACCGCCGGTGATCACCGCATCTGATGCGGCCAGATCGGCAGCGGTGAAGGGCCACCAGAACACCTCTGTCGACGACCACACACCGCGAAACACGAGGTGTAAGAGCATGCCGATCGGCGCCCCCAACAGCGTGCGACGTATCGGCCGACGGCCAGCGGTTGCCAGCATCACCACCACCAGCACCGCCATCGCTGCCACGACCGAGTTGATGATGAGCAGCCACCCGCCCACGATCATCGTGCACGACGGCACCACCGCACCAACGATGAGCAGCCGGTAATCGAATCGCGGGTCGCGGAACACGAACCACACCGCGGCCACCGCGGTCACTGCAAACCACGCGATCATCGGTTGGCACCCCGCGGCACGCCGCCTGCTACAGCCCCGATACCTCGTGTCATCGCACCAGCAGCCGTCCGCATTGCGGACAGTCAGGGAAATCGTCGGCGGGAGCATGACGCACCTCGTCGAGTTCGGCCTGACTCATATCGAGATGGCACCCATCGCAGCGACTACCGACAAGCCGGGCCGCAGCCACGCCAAGTTGGGCACGCAGGCGGTCGTACCGCGCCAGCACATTGTCGGCCAGTTCGCCACGCGTCGCCAACCGCCGCTGTTGCAGCACATCCATCTCAGCGTCGATCTCTGCTTCCGCAGAACGCAGTTCCTCGTCGGCGGCGGAACATTCGGCCCGTAAGTCGGCCTCGGCTGCCACCAGTTCCGACAGCGCAGCGTCGAGCTCGCCGTGACGATCGAGCGCTGCCAGCCCTGCATCGTCGGCATCGGAACGACGTTGCGCCACCTGCGCGAGTTCGTTCTGTAATGCCTCGGCTTCGCGCGGTGCGATGACCGTGCGCAATTTCGCTGTGAGTGCGGCCTGTTCCGCATCGCAGGTGGCGCCAATCGATTCGGATTCGGTAATCGCTGCTTCGGCGGCCGCGCAACCATCGCGCAGTTCGCCGCGACGCTGTTCCCACGCGGTGAGCGCCGCTGACGCCGACGCCAGCCGGTCACGTGCCGGAAGAACCTCTCGGCGATGCTCGGCACGATCGATGGCTGCGTCGGTGTCCACGAGGGTCAACAGCACATCTGCCGCGGTGCCGTCGTGGGTCACCGGCGTCTCCTCATCGCCGTCACTGTGGGGGGACGACCCCGTCGATGAACTGCTCACACGGCCCAACATAGGCGTCGAGCGGCACTGAGGGCAGACCCGCGTTCGGATCAGTGACCTCCACCGGCACCGTGGTGCCGGTCGTGACCTGTTCATAGATCGGTTGTGGCTGCAGCAACTCGTCGTCGATGACCACCAAAATCGGGACCTCTTCACCAGTGACCGGGTCGATGCGTGTGGGGATCTCCGGCTGTTCAAACCCGACGATCACCCCCGCGCATTCGTTGCCGGGCAGATAGAGGCGCACCGGTGAGCGCACGGCAGCCGGCGGCGGGTTCCAGTCGAGTGCGTCGAGTCCGACGTGAGCCGGTTCCATGTATGCCCCCCAGATCTGGGCGGGGAACGTGCCGCCTTGAACACGGGGCACACCGGCCTCCACGAATTCAGGGATATCCACCATCGCGGTATACCGATCGGGGTCACGCACCATCACCGCGGTCGAGAACTGTCGGGTTGCACCGACGAACCACGCGGTGGTGTTGTCTTGCTGGGTGCCCGTCTTGCCCGCCGCAGGACGTTGCTCGGCGAAGCCGGCGAGAGAGCGTCGTGCGGTGCCGATCACCAAGGTGTCTTTCATGATGTCGATGGCGGCGTCGGCCACCGCTGCGTCGAGCACGCGAGAGGTGCGCGGGGTGTGGGTGTAGAGGCGCCGACCGTCGGCGTCTTCGATGCGTTCCACGTAGTACGGCTCGACATGCACCCCGCTGTTGGCGATCGATTGCATCCCCGCGGCCATATCCAATGTGGACATTTCATTGGCGCCGGTGGCGAAGGAGGCAAAGGGCTGGATTGGTTCGCGCACCTCGGCGGGCAATCCGGGCCGCAGGTAATCCGATGCCGCCATTCGGTACACGGTGTCCACCACCCGGTGCAGCCCAACGATCTGTGACAGACGCGCGAACGCACAGTTAATCGATCGGTAGGTGTGTTCACGCAGGCTGGCCACCCCACCGGAGACACCGCCCGTGATCGTGAATTCGGGTTCATTCGGGTCGGCGGTGTTCGGCAGGGTGCATGGCCGGGTGCCATCGAGGATGTCGGCGTCGAGTGCTCCGGCCTGCAGCGCTGCCGCAAGGATGAAGATCTTGATGCTCGACCCGGTCTGGCTCGGGGCAAGTGCCAGGTTCACCTCACGTTGATTCGGGATGAAACCACGGCCGCCGACCATCGCCCGGATCGCACCGGTGGCGTTGTCGACGGTGGTGATCGCCGCATCAAATCCCTCCACCGTGTCGGGGAGAACATCACGAGCCTCCTCGGCGAGGGCCTGCATTGTGGGGTTCAAGGTGGTGTGGATACGGAGACCACCGCGATACAGCGCGGTGTACCGCTCTTCGTAGGTGTCACCCAAGATGTCCGAGTCGTTCAGCAGATACTGCCGAACTGCTTCGCTGAAGTAGGTGCGGTCGATCTGACGGGTGGGGATTTGCTGGCGCCGTTCGGGAATGACGAACGTGTCGAGCACCTCGCTGGCCTCGGCCTCGGTGAGTAGTTCGTCCTCCACGAGGCGGTCGACCACCTGGATGAACCGTGCACGCGAGCGTTCTGGCCGGTTGATCGGGTCGTAACTCGACGGGGCACGAACAAGCCCGGCAAGGAATGCTGACTCGATAAATGTGAGATCGGCTGGCAACTTGCCGAAGTAGGTCTCGGCGGCCGCGGCGATGCCATAGGAGTTGTTGCCGAAGTACACAGTGTTCAGGTACCGCTCCATGATCTCGTCTTTGGAGAGTTCCTTCTCGAGGCGCACCGCATAGGCGATTTGGGTGATCTTGTAGCGGCCGTCGCGATCGAAGCCGGCCATGAAGTCGTTCTTGACCACCTGCATGGTGATGGTCGAGGCACCCTGCACCGGCGCGTCGGAGGCGAAGTTCGACAGCACTGCACGGATGAGCGAGCGCACGTTCACTCCGTGATGCACGTAGAACTCGTTGTCTTCAACGGCAATGCATCGACAACATGGGTTGGGATGTCGTCGAGGGTGATCGGCTGACTGTTCTGCAACTCGTACACGGCGATCTCATTGCCGGCCGCGTCGTAGACGTAGCTGCGCTGTGACAACGGCAAGAAGTCGGGCAGATCCACCGGGGTTTCACTGTGGGCATTCGCGATGCGCCACACGCGCGGGGCGACACCCACGCCCACGGCGGTCAGCAACATTGCGCCGGCCAGAACGATCACGCCGAGACGCGCGATCCACCAACGTCGTGCCACATCATGAGCGTAACCATCGCCGGTTACGGTGTCTGGTCATGGCCACCACGCAGCGTCCCTTCCGTTTCGGTGTGCAGGTCCGCACCGCCACCGATGCCGCAGCGTGGGCCGATTTGGCTCGCCGCGCCGAAGCTCTCGGCATTGACGTGCTGACGATGCCCGATCATTTCGATGATCAACTGGCGCCGATCCCGGCCCTGCAGGCAGCGGCTGATGCCACCACCACGCTGCGGGTCGGCGCGCTGGTGCACGACAACGACTACAAGCATCCGGTGGTGCTCGCCAAAGAGTTGGCCACCATCGACGTGTTGTCGGGCGGTCGGCTGGAGATCGGCCTTGGGGCCGGATGGATGGAATCCGACTATCGCCAGTCCGGCATCGCCTACGACCGCCCAGGAGTGCGCGTCGATCGTTTCATCGAGGGGTTGACGGTGATCAAAGGTGTGATGGCCGATGGCCCCTTCTCGTTCGCCGGCGAGCATTACACCATCACCGAGTACGACGGCACACCAACTCCCGTCCAGCGGCCGCACCCCCCGGTACTCATCGGCGGTGGTGGCCCGCGAGTATTGCGGTTCGCGGCACGCGAGGCCGACATCGTGGGGATCAACGCCACCTTGACCTCCGGCGCGATCGATGCCTCGACATTTGCGTCGATGTCGGCTGAGGCCGTGGACGACAAGGTGGCCATCGTCCGCGAGGCAGGTGCGCATCGCCTCGACGCGATCGAGATGAATATCCGCACGTTCTTGGTGAATGTCACCGATGATGCCGACGCGGCACTGGCCGAGGTGGCGGCCTTCACTGGCGAAGACGTTGCGATGGTGGCGAACTCACCGTTTGCCCTGATCGGCCCGCCGTCAAAGTTGATCGAGGACCTTCAACAACGACGAGAACGTTGGGGGTTTAGCTACATCATCATCGGCGCTGACGATCTTGAATCGATGGCGCCTGTGGTTGCCGCGCTGCGCGGCACCTGAACGGCACGCTCAACCGAAGGAGCGTTCCTTCTCCACCACGACGATCCCTGAGTCGCTCACCGTGTAGCGCTGACGATCGAGATCGTGGTCGAGGCCGATGCGCTCACCCGGTGGTATCACGACGTTCTTGTCGATGATGCAGCGATGAAGCCGCGCACCAGCGCCCACATGCACCCCTTCCATCACGATGGATTCGGTGACATGGGCGTCGTGGTCGATGAACACCGCCGGGGAAATGATCGACCGTTCGACGTGAGCACCGGACACCACCGACCCCTGGCACAGCAAACTGCCGTCAACCACCGCCGGCTCACCTTCGATCCCGCGTGACACCTTGGCCGGGGGCAGCGCCTTGCGGTGGGTGTACACCGGCCATCGTTGGTTGTACAGGTTGAACACCGGCACCGGGTCGATGAGATCCATATTCGCGTCGTAGTAGGCGTCGATCGTGCCCACGTCTCGCCAGTAGCCACGTTCGCGGCTGTCTTGTCCTGGCACACGGTTGGTGGAGAAGTCGTACACGCGAGCCACGCCTTGCCGCGTGAGTTCAGGGATGACATCGCCACCCATGTCAACGAGCGGGTTCTCGGAATTCGGAGTGACCACATCGATCAGGGTCTGCGTGTCGAACACGTAGTTGCCCATCGACGCAAGGCAACGATCGGGGTCGCCGGGCATGGCGGGCGGATCGGCAGGTTTCTCGTGGAACGCCACGATGCGACCGTCGTCAGCAGCTTCGATGATGCCGAACTGATGTGCATCGGCACGCGGCACCGGAATCGCTGCGACGGTGACACCAGCACCGCTGCCACGGTGCTCGTCGACCATCTGGCGGGGGTCCATGCGGTAGATGTGATCGGCGCCGAAGACGCACACCACATCGGGGCGCTCGTCGTAGATCAAGTTGAGGTTCTGGTAGATCGCGTCGGCTGACCCTTGAAACCATTGCGGGCCACGGCGCATCTGCGCGGGCACGGTGGTGACGTAGTCGTCGAGCATTGTCGAGAATCGCCATGTCTGGGAGATGTGCCGGTCGAGGCTGTGGCTCTTGTACTGGGTGAGAACAACCACTTTCAGGTAGCCGGCGTTGGCAAAGTTCGACACTGCGAAATCGATGATGCGGTATGCGCCGCCGAACGGCACAGCCGGTTTCGCGCGGTCGTTTGTGAGCGGCAGCAGGCGTTTACCTTCGCCTCCGGCGAGCACCATCACCAGCACTGTTGGGTCGCTTGCCATCGCCGTCGATGGTACCGCTCAGCGTGCGAGGCGCTGGTACATCTCGATGTACTGCTGTGCCGGTTCCGCCCAGGACACGTCACGGTTCATGATCCGCCGTTGCACGCTGGCGAGGCGACGTCGATCGCCGAGGCGTCGGGTCGCGCGGTGCAGTGCCGACACCAGGTCGACAGCGCTGGCCGACGCGGCCACGACGCCGGTTCCTGTGCGGGGGTGAGCGTCGAGGTCGACCACGGTGTCGACCAGTCCGCCCACAGCAGTAACGACCGGCACTGTCCCGTAGCGCATGGCCTGCAACTGCGCGAGCCCACAGGGTTCGAACCGGCTCGGCATCACCAGCAAATCGCCGGCGGCAAACAGGCGGCGAGCAAACGTCTCGTCGTAGCCGATCCGCACGGCGAGGTGACCGGGATGCCGTTCGGCTGCGGCGCACAACGCCTGTTCCTCGGCGCGACCACCCGCACCCAAAATGACCAGCCGGATCCCGATATCACCCAGTAGATGTGCGATGTCGACAACGAGATCCAACCCCTTTTG
>RFST01000012.1 GCA_009923855.1 Actinomycetota bacterium | reverse complement strand
ATCTCTCAACCTACACAAACTTCACGCCGTGCCACTTCGGCGACGCGCGGGTGTGACGGGGAGTCGGTCTGTAAGCGGGATTCTGTGACGCGACTGCGCCGGTGACCATCCATCTATGCGGCCTACCCGGAAGTATTGAACGGTGCCGTCCACTCCCTGCTTGGCCTTGCTCCGGGTGGGGTTTGCCGAGCCATACGGATCGCTCCGCATGCTGGTGCGCTCTTACCGCACCGTTTCAGCCTTGCCTGTGACCAGTGAACTGGCCCATCGGCGGTCTCTCTCTGTTGCACAGCCGTCAGGTCACCCCGACCTGGCTCTCGCCAGCACCCTGCCCTATGGAGTCCCGACTTTCCTCGACACGGTCCTGCCGTGCCGCGGTCACCCGACCAACTCCCCGTCATCCACAGCCTAGGGCGTGTGCCCGCGGGCTGCGCCCGAGCGAATCAGCAGGACAGGTAGTCGTAGACGAAGGTGTTCTCCGCCGGTGTCTGCAATGTGGTGGAGAACCGTGAGCCCTCGTCGTCGACAGCGCCCACAACGACGGGCACCTGGTCGACACGTCCGAAGGTGGATGGCACCGCGTATGGAATTGGGAAACCGAGGCCGTCGGTCTCTGGCGCGTCGGCGTTGAGCGACGGACCGAGGTAGCCGTGCGTTCCCGCAGAGGCTTGGGCTGCCAACATCGCGGAGCGACGTGATGCACCAGCACCCAAGAGCATCATCTGGCGGCGGTGTTCGGGCTCGGTGGTCAGCCCAACCAAGAACTGATACGAGTGTGCGAGCATTGTCTCAAGCGCATGGGTCGCGGCGCGGCAGTCGCGCTGTACATCATCAGACGAGGCCACAGCGCCGTACATCGGCTCGACGTAACGACTCATGAACCACGTGTTCGGGCAGGCGTAGGACTCGCCGCCGTTGGCTTCGGCCAGCGCGCCGAGCGCAGCACCGTTGGCGGCGTGGTCGGCAGCGAAACGATCGACATAGGTCTGCAGTGCCGCCGAGTAGCCGCCGGCCTCGGTCATCAAACGAAGGGCTTCAGCCACACTGTGCTCCAGCGACTGCATGGTGCGCACGAGAACAACGTCGTTGATCTCGCCATCGGGCAGCGAGGTCGCCTCGTCGGCCACGCCAACGCGACCGGGTGCGGTGTCGCCACCGAAATTCTTCGCACAGGCCGACAGCAGTGCGCCGACACCAACGGCGAGTCCGCCGTTGCGCAACATGGTGCGGCGATCGATGCCCGCAGGTGTGTCAGTTGTGGTGCGGCGGCGAATCATGGCAACTCCAAGGGGTCAGCTGAGTTGATGAGGTTGATGTCGAGGTTCGTTCCGAGCCCCGCGACGTCGGCGAGCACCACGCAGTGGCGCGACTCCGACGAGATGATCGAGGCGATGACCTCGGCGGCATGGGCCTGGGTGATGTGGGCCAGGAGTTCGGTGTGAGTGGCTGCTGCTGCCGATTCGAGCGCATGAGCAGCGAGAACTGAATCGGTGCGGAAACCCTCGACCTGTGCGTCGTACACGGCATCGTTGCGACCCGTCGCCGACAGGCCGGTGATCGACGCAATCGCCTGAGCGTATGCCTCATGTTGTTCCGACATGGCTTCCCACAGTGGCCCCGGGGCTCCGGCTGCGGTGGCGGCGTCGTACAGGTCGCGAGCGGTCAACTCCAACAACTGCGCGAAACGCAGGAGTTCCATGTCGCGTGTACTCAACTCGTTCGGTGCGGCCGACGCGGTGCGCGAGCCGATCACGCCGAGTGCCGCAGCGGCCAGGCCGCCAGCCATGAGGCGGCGACGGAGGCCGTCGTGTTCGGTGTCGGGCGTGTCAGTCGCCGTTGGGCTCTGGTTCACGGGGGTGGTCCTTTCGCGATCGTCTGCGTGTTCGCTGCGGTACAGACCCACATAGTGTGCCGAATCGCTCACGCGATCTCACATTCTAGAAGTCCAACGCTGATAACTCCGGTATCCATTCTCCGGCACGGATCACCGCGCGGCGCCACTCATCGCGTTCGCGTGTGTGCACATCGGACTCAATGCTTGGGTGCACTTCGTGCGAGACGGCAGCGAGATCAGCGAGATCAGCGACTGTGGGCACGGCGCCATCGGCCACCTGGGCCAACCGGCCAGCTCCGATGGCGGTCGCCTCGACCTGCTCGGACACCAACACCGGGCGCCGCGTGGCACGAGCGAGAGCAGCGATGAACGTCGGGTTGTGACTCATGCCGCCGTCGACGCGGACCTCGTCGATGGCAATGCCCGTGTCGGATTCGAGAGCGTCGATGAGGTCGGCTCCGCGGTGGGCCACCCCGTCGAGCACAGCGCGCACGACATGGCTGCGTTCGGATCCCCGGGTGAGCCCGAGCAGTGTGCCGCGGGCACCGAAATCCCATTGTGGAGTCCCCAAGCCCATCAATGCCGGTACGAAGGTCACGCCGCCGGTGTCGTCGCAGGCTGACGCCACGACGTGTGATTCCTCTGGAGAGTCGATGATGCCGAGGTCCTCACAGAGCCATTCCACACAGCTTCCCGCGGACAGCATCACTGCCTCTGCTCCCCAGGTTGTGGTGCCCGCAGTGGTGGATGTGGCAATGGGAAAAGTGCCGCCGTCCGAGCGACGCATCTGTGTCGGGCCGAGCGGCCCAGTGACCACATCGGCCATGCCGCCGGTGCCAAACGTCATCTTCACACGGCCGGGTACCACGCAGCCCTGGCCGGCCATCGATGCCTGCTGATCGCCGACGGAGGCAACAATGGGCGGTGCGCCCGGCAGCGCGGTCGCCGCTCCCCGCGCGCCCACGGTGTCGACGATGTCGGGCAACATGGTCGGATCCACGCCGAAGAGTGCGCAACGCTGCGGATCCCACGTGGTCGCGGTGGTGTCGGTCAAGCCGGTGATGGCGGCCTGGGTGGGGTCGGTCAGATGCAGCCCACCAAGGCGCCACATCAACCATGAGTCAAGAGTGCCCACCTTGGTGCGCGACGGCTCGTGCGCTGTCGTGGCCAGCAGCCATTGGGCTTTGGTCGCGGTTTGGTTCGGCGCAATTCCGGCGTTGTGCTCGGCATTGGCGGTGAGGCATTCGCCGATTGTGCGGAGGTCCTGCCATCCGAGAGCCGGTGCCAGCGGCATCGATGTCTGTGCATCCCAGATCACCGTGCTCGCACGCTGCGTGGTGATGGCCACCGACCGCACCGGCCCGTGGGATGAAATCAGGGTGCTCGCCATATCGATGACGACGATGGCCAGGTGTTCAGCGTCGAACTCCACGAGGCCCGGCATGGGTGTGGTGGGTGGCGTCGGTGTCTGCACCTGGGCGATGATGGAGCCGTCGTCGCCCAGGATCACCGCACGGCTACTCGATGTGCCGACGTCGATGACAAGGGTCAGTTCAGCAGTCATCGCTCAACGGCCACGGTGGGGCTGCCCGTATGCGTGGCGGAGAGTCCGGTCACCGCGAGGAACGTTCCGTCGACGGCATGACTCCGCGGGCCCGCAGTCGCCACCCGAGTACCCCGCCAATGAGGCCCGCGCCCATTGTCACTGTGAGGTTGAACAACGCACCGAACCAGGCCACATCATCGCCGGTCACCAACTCGATCATGATGAACACGGAGGCGGCTGCGGCGTAGGTGCCGGTGGCCGTGACCAGGCCATGACTGAACGGCATGTCGAGGCGTTGCAGCCATGCGGCCACACCCGACCCGATGATGAAACCGCAGAGAGCGCCAGCGCTGGCCCACAGAGCCATCACGGTGTCGTCTCGGTTTGCCGCCCAGCGCGACAGAGCAGCAAGAGGCACAGCGAACATCAGCGACACCGTCGCCCCGGCGCGAATGGCCTGGGTGTCCCACCGTGGTTGCGCAACGGGATCATTCATGGTTCACCGCCAAAGACAGGGGAGCGCGACGTGGGGCCACGCGCAAATGGTAGGGGCTGCAGTACGTCGGAGTGACGCCGTGCGGCAGCAAGTGCGATGGATGCGGAATATCAACCGATCATGTGCTGTTCACTCACTCGAACAGCGTCGTTGGCAGCGGTACCTCACCTTCAATGGGAGTGGCGACAGAATTCCATCGCACAGTGTGCGAAAATTCACACCTTGTTTGTCTGCACGAGTTGCAGATTACTGATCGCCCCGCGATGATGACGGCGTGCGTAGCCCCGACCAACTCACCGATGCGTTTCGTGCGCGCGGTTTGAAGATGACACCGCAGCGCCAGCTGCTGTTTCGGCTACTGCATGGCAATGACACGCATCCCACCGCGGAGTCGCTGTTTGAGCGCGCGTCGCACGAGATGCCCGGCATCTCGTTGCGCACCGTGTACCAAACAATGAACGACCTCGTTGCGATGGGTGAGATCGAACAGGTGTCGGTAGGGGGAGGGCCCGCGCGGTTCGACCCGAACACCGACGACCATCACCATGTGGTCTGTGACACCTGTGGCACCGTCCGCGACGTCTACGTCAGCGGTGCCGACCAGCTCGCGATCGATGGGCTTGACGGCTTCGATGCCGTTGCGCCAGCGATCGTGTTCCACGGCGAATGCACACAGTGCGCCTCGTCGTCCAACCCACCCCACCACTCCACAAAGGAGAACTGACATGGCAAGCCTCGAAGGCACCAAGACCCATGAGAACCTCAAGGAGGCGTTCGCCGGCGAGAGCCAGGCCAACCGTCGCTACCTGTGGTTCGCCCAGAAGGCCGACGTCGAGGGCTACCCCGACGTGGCGGCGCTGTTCCGTTCGGTCGCCGAAGGCGAGACCGGGCACGCCCACGGCCACCTCGATTACCTCGCTGAAGTTGGCGACCCCGCATCGGGCGAGCCCATCGGTGACACCGAGGAGAACCTGAAGGCCTCCGTTGCTGGCGAGACCTACGAGTACACCCAGATGTACCCGGGCTTCGCCAAGACCGCACGCGACGAAGGCTTTGCCGAGATCGCCGACTGGTTCGAGACACTCGCCCGCGCCGAAAAGAGCCATGCAGGCCGTTTCGGTGAGGGTCTGAAGGCTCTCGCCTAATCACGTTTCTCATCGACCCGAGCGTTCGGCTCCCCCCGTCGGCGCTCGGGTCGATGGATTCGTGTCACTGTCGTTTTACACCGAATTTCATCGCCCTACCCGTTCCGCCATCGCGCGCCGCACAGACTGAACTTCCATGACCATTACCTACGACCCGCACCACCCGATGTACCTCGATGAGGCCGACACTCGCGCCGAGCTCACCCGGGTGTACGACCTGTGCCACGGCTGCCGCCTGTGCTTCAAGTTCTGCACGTCATTCCCCACCCTGTTCGAACTGATCGACCGGTTCGATGACCAAGATGCCGGCAAGTTGACCCCGGCCGAGCAAGACAAGGTCATCGACGAGTGCTTCCAATGCAAACTGTGCTACGTCAACTGCCCGTACATCCCTGAACTGCACGAATGGGCTCTTGACTTCCCGCGTCTGATGCTGCGCGCCGACGCGATGCGCTACGCCAACGGACACAAGAGCCTGCGCTCAAAAGTCACCACCCAGATGCTCAGTCGCACCGATCTCATCGGCACCGCCGCCACCACCGTGGCTCCGGTGGCCAACAAGATGGTCGCCGGCGAGAAGAACTCCGTCATCCGCAAGGCAGTGTCGGCGGTCACCGGCGTGTCCGCGGTGCGCCTTCTCCCGTCGTATGCCAAGCAGCGCTTCTCCAGCTGGTTCCGCAAGCGCGCCACCCCGGTGCTGTCGCGGCGGCAGGGCAAGGTCACCGTGTTCCCCACCTGCTTGGTCGAATACCAAGAGACCCGCATCGGCAAAGACCTGGTCGCCGTCTACGAACACAACGGCATCGAGTGCTCACTCACCGACGCCGGGTGCTGCGGTGCCCCATGGCTGCACAGCGGTGATATCAAACACTTCACCAAGATCGCCGAGAAGAACGTGGCCACCCTCGCAGCCGAGGTGCGCGCCGGTGGCGACATCGTGGTGCCTCAGCCCACGTGCGGCTACGTGCTGAAGAAGGACTATCTCGACTACGTCGGCGGCCCCGATGCCGAACTGGTGGCGGCGCATACCTACGACGCTGCGGAATACCTGATGAAGGTGCACAAAGACGACGACTCCTCGCTGGAGACCGAATTCCCCGGCGAGGTGCCCGAGAAGGTCACCTACCACACGCCCTGCCACCTGCGCGCGCAGAACATCGGCTTCAAGAGCCGTGACCTGATGAAGCTCACCGGGTCGAAGGTGAAGCTGGTGCAGCAGTGCTCGGGCATCGACGGCATGTGGGGCTTCCGCGCCGAGAACGAGGACATCTCGATCCCGATCGCCGCGAAGCTGGCCGAGCAGATCGACAAAGCCGACGGCGACGTCGTCACCGGCGATTGCCATCTCGCCAACACGGCCATCACCGAGCAGACCGGCGAACCCGCAGTGCACCCGCTCACGTTCATGGCGCGTGCCTACGACATTCAGCCCGACTAATTCCCCTCAACACCCCCCACATGGAGATGAGATGCACACCATGACCCCCCGCAAGCTCACCCTCGCCGACATCGCCGATGTTCGTGCCTACGAACGCGAGCGCGAAGAGTTCCGCACGCACGTCATTGCGTTGAAGCGTCGTCGGCGCGTCCACGTCGGCTTGTTCGTCACGTTCCTGTTCGAGAACCGCGACACCATCCGGTTCCAGATCCAAGAGATGGCGCGTGTGGAAAAATTGACCACCGACGATGACATCCAGGTGGAACTCGACACCTACAACCCGATGATCCCCGACGCCGGTCAGGTGTGCGCCACGATGTTCATCGAGCTCACCACCGACGAGCAGATGCGCGAATGGCTCACCAAACTCGCCGGGGTCGAGAACGCGGTTCGCCTCGTGCTCTCCGATGGCACCGAGATCCCCGCGATCATCGACGAGCAGCACTCTGAAGGGCTCACTCGCGACCACGTCACCGCGGCCGTGCACTATCTTCGCTGGGAGTTCAGCCCAGAGCAGGTGGCCTCCTTTGCGTCTGGTGCTGTGCAGCTGCGCATTGACCATCCCGAGTACCTCGAAGTTGTCGAATTGAGCGACGCGACACACGCCGAGCTTCTCGACGACCTCGGCTGAGCGGTAAACGCCGAGCACTCGGCCCCTCGTCATCGAGATGTGACGAGAACATCACAGCATCGTTCGACCTCTGGAATTGTGCTGCACGACGATCTAGTGTCGGTACAGAAGCGACAACAGGGAGCGACGATGGGGGCCAGACACGACCTTGAGTGGAGGATGTCGGGGGCATGTCGCGGTCTCGATCCGGGTGTGTTTCATCCAGAGACCGACGACGAGGCCGAACCGGCCAAGGAGATCTGCTCGACCTGCATGGTGCAAGTGGCCTGCTTGGAATATGCCCTGCAGCGCCGTGAGAAGGTCGGCGTGTGGGGCGGTATGACCGAACGGGAACGTCGTCGGGTCATTCGTCAGCGTCGACGCTCCGCCTGATCAGAACACTCGCCGACGCCTCAGCCAAGGCGGAGTGTCGCGCTGCGCGCGCGTAGTCTGCCCACTATGGACAACCGCGGTGGCCCTCTCGTCGACTGTGGAGGCTGGCCGGCGATCATCAATGACCTAGTCGCCGGCCGTGACCTCACAGCAGAGGTTGCCCGCGCTGCAGTCGAGGTGATGCTCAACGGCGACGCTGACCCGGCGGTTGTCAGCGCCTTCTTAGTGGGCATGCGGTCAAAAGGGGAGAGCCCAACCGAAATCGCCGCGATGCTCGACGCGGTCGACGCGGCCGCGCTCACAGTGCATCTGCCATCTGAGATCGTCGATACCGCCATCGATGTGGTCGGTACCGGGGGCGACGGCTCAGATTCGGTGAATGTTTCGACGATGGCTGCACTAGTGGCCGCTGGTGCCGGTGCTCCGGTCTGCAAGCACGGGAATCGGTCGTCGTCGAGTCGATGCGGTACCGCCGATGTGCTGGCCGAACTCGGCCTCGTCATCGAGCTCACCCCAGAGCAGGTGTCGGCATGCGTACAAGAGGTTGGTTTTGGGTTCTGTCTCGCGCCGGCCTTCCACCCGGCCTTCCGCCATGTGGGGCCGACGCGTCGTGCACTTGGAGTGCGCACCGTGTTCAACCTGTTGGGCCCCATGGCAAACCCCGCCCGTGTCCGCCGCCAACTCATCGGCGTCGCCGACCCGAGTGTTGCGGACGTGATGGTCAACACCTTGGAACAACGCGGCGCACTCCACGCATGGGTCGTGCACGGCGGCGGCATGGATGAACTGACCACCACGTCACCATCGCAGGTCACCGAGTTGCGTGATGGTCAACGCCGCGATTTCACCGTCGATCCGGCCGCCCTCGGGCTGGCACCTGCGACCATCGACGATCTGCGCGGTGGTGACCCAGCTGAGAACGCAGCAGCTGTTCGTGCGGTCCTCGACGGACAGCCAGGCCCTCACCGTGACATCGTCGTTCTGAACGCCGGTGCCGCGCTCGTGGTCGCGGGTATCTGCGACGACATCACTGCTGGCATCGCGGCTGCATCAGCGGCCATCGACGACGGTCGTGCGGCCAGCATTCTTGCTGCCGCAGTCGCTTTCACCGGAGAACTACGCGCGTGAGCGTTGCCGTGTCGGCACCCGGGTCGTCGGCGAACCTTGGTCCGGGTTTCGATGTGCTGGGCCTTGCTGTTGACCTTCGGGCCACCGTCGGCGCGGGTGATCCACCCGCCGGGGCTCACGCGATTGACGACCACCACCCCGCATGGATCGCTCATCGCCGGGCCGGCGGCGATGGCTCGTTGTGGGTGCAGACCCGTTTGCCGATGGGACGGGGATTGGGCTTCAGCGGCGCGGTGCGCGCTGCGGGGGCAATGCTGGCCGAGGTGCAGCACGGCGGTGCCGCGGCCATTGACGATGATGCGGCGCGACATCGCGCCTACGCGGTGGCGGCCGAGTTGGAAGGCCACGGCGACAACGCAGCGGCGTCGGTCTTCGGCGGGCTCACCGTGGCCGCAGATTCTGGTGTGCTGGCATTGCATCCTCACTCTGGGTTCGCGCTCGTGGTGTGGATTCCCGATGCAACAACCTCGACCGACCGTTCCCGAGTGGCCTTGAGCGACACCGTGACCCGCGATGACGCCGTGGCCGGGATTGCCAACACCGCGTTACTCATTCACGCACTCACCACTGGCGACACCACCCACTTGCCGGCTGCAGCCACCGATCGCTTGCATCAACCTGGCCGGCTGATGGCGCGCCCCGACGCAGCGGCAGCGATGGAGGCTCTCGGCGCAGCAGGTGCTCTCGCGACATGGTTGTCGGGTAGCGGGCCGACCGTGGCCGGGCTTGTCGATGCCGGCTCCGCAGATGCCGTGGCCGCGCGAGTGGTGGCTGGCGAGGGAGAACAGTTGCGCGTCGTCGGCCTCGACACCCACGGTGTGACGCTCGTCTGACGTCTCAAGGCCCACCGGCCTGGCTCAGGCCGCGCTGCCACCAAGACGCGCGGGAAGATCTCGCACCGGCACTGGCAATTCCCAATTTCCGGTGCAACTGCGCAGCAACACATTGCCACCTTCGGCTGCGCGCTGAATAGAGCGAGCGAGCAAGCGTCGTTCCGCGAGAGGGTCGACGCATGGCACCTCATCGAGTACCCGGTGGTGCAACAACCCGTCGTCGATCATGTGGGTCACACCAGAGACCTCGACTTCAACGCGGCCACCGGCGCGCAATGCGCGCACCGCAGCGGCATCGGTCGTGACACGCAACAGAGTCTCCACGCGATCACGAACCGCGGCGGCCTCCTCGAAGCGATGCGCGCTCACTAGGGTGCGCATTCGGTCCGTGGAGCGCAACAGAAGATCATCGACGTCGCCGACGAGTAGGGCACCGACCGCGTCGACCACCGTGGCATAGTCCGTGGCGTCACCCACGCCGGCACATGGGCACGGGGTACGTCCGGCTTGCGCTGGGGTGCATGGTGTTGCCCCTGCCGGCACTCGGAAGCGGGGACCGATGCGAGTGCCGCAACGACGAAGCGGAAACGCGTCATGGATGGCGTCGACGATCTCTTCTGCGGCACGTCGTGACGCCACCGGGCCCAGGGCATCGCCGGTGCCGGGGCCACGTCCTATCACAAGGCGCGGCCACAGATCATCGTCGGTGAGGCGCACATGATGTTCTCCGGTACGACGCCGACCCACCCGATTGAATTCAGGGGTCAACGTGCTGATCAGACGCCGTTCCAACACCTCGGCGGTCAGGGCATCTCCGGTGACGGTGTGGTCGATGCGGTGCATGCGTCCCAGCAAGGTGGGCACCCGGCGACGTTCGTCGCTACCGAAATAGCTCCGCACCCGGGCCCGCAAATTGGTGGCCTTGCCCACATAGAGCACCGTGCCTGCGGCATCGACCATGCGATAGACGCCGGGCTCACGAGGCAGGTCAGCCGTCAGCGACAACTTCGCCGACCTCGGGCTGCCATCGAGGCGTCCGAGATGCAGCAGATCGTCGATACCGAGAACGCCCCAGCCAGCGGCACGTTCCAGAAGCAGATGCAACAGATCGGCCGTGGCGAGCGCATCGTCGAGCGCCCGGTGACTGGGCCGATGCGCGAGACCGAAACGATCGGCAAGGGTGCCGAGTTTGCAATTAGGTACCTCGTCACGCACCAGGCGACGCGCCAATGTGACCGTGTCGACCACGGTGGGCGAGAACGACTCGTAGTTGCGCCGGTCGCATGCAGCAGAAATGAAACCGATGTCGAAACGGGCGTTGTGCGCCACCACGACCGCGTCACCGATGAACTCGAGCAGGCTTGGTAGCACCGTGTCGATTCGAGGTGCGGGGGCGAGAACCGCGTCGGTCAGGCCGGTGATCACGGTGATGCGCGGCGACAGCGCTCGTCCGGGGTTGACCAGGGTCTGAAAGGTGCCGAGAACTTCGCCACCGCGCACCCGTACCGCACCCACTTCGCAGATCTCGTCGGAGCGAGGATCGGTGCCGGTGGTCTCAAGGTCGACCACGCAGAAGGTGACCTCGCGCAGCGGCGTCCCGAGATCATCGAGGGATCGCTGCCGTGGCGGCATCATGGTCATCCCCACACGCCAGCACGAACAGGTGTTCGTGTCAAGTATCCCCAGTGGCCAGCGGTACCATCGAGCCGATGGACACCGGTGGTGCGGCAACTGGTGCCGACGGCGCCCTCGACGAGGGCGACCTGCGCCCGGCTCTTGAAGCGGCCATCGACCACGTGCGTACCATTCGCCGTCAACGCCCTGTCCCGCCGTACCCCACGCGTTTGCGCGCCCTGCTTGATCGTCGGCATCTGAGCCGCGCCGACCTGAGGATGGTTCGTCGGGAACTGGACCGCGACGACGAGTTTCGCCAGTCGGTCGGCGCGGCCCTCGTCGCCGACGCGGATCCCATCGCGCGGCTATGGCTGGTGCGTCCCGATGGGTGGGATGACGAACTAGCAGAACTGATCGCATCACGTCGCGTCGTATCGGACGAGTCTGAAGGTGCGGCCGCAGAACGACGTCGACGCGACGCAGCCGAACGTCGAGCCGACCGGGCCGAGGCCGAGCTTGCCGTTCTTGCCGGCGATGTGGCAGCCATCACCGCCGAGCGCGATGAACTCGTCCAACGGATATCCGATCTGAATGGCCAGCTCGACGAACTGCGCGCTGAGGTGGCCTCGTTGCGCACTGCGGTGCGTCACAGCGAGGACCGACGAGCAGCGGCACAACAGCGTGAGCAACGCGCGACCGAGGCCCTCGCTGCTGAACGTGACGCGCGTCACGGTGCCGAGCAGGTTCGTGACGATGCACTCGTTGACCGTGCAGCAATCGATGTCGATCGCCGCGAATTAGACGACGCAGTCCGACGGGCACATGAGGCCACCACAGCGCTGCGCGCGTTGGTCGGCCCAGTCGACACCCCCACCGTCACGCGTGCCCCGCTGGCGGTGCCGGGCCGGCTGACCGGCCGCGGCGCCGATCAGGCAGAACACCTACTTCGTGCCGGAGCAACGGTGCTGGTCGATGCCTACAACGTGACATTGACCCACCGTGGTGATTTCACCTTGGAGCAGCAACGTGACTGGCTGGTGCAGCGCTGCGAGCAGTTGACATCACGCTGGGCCACAGACCTCGTTGTCGTCTTCGATGGTGACGCGGTGCCGGGGGCGCACGCGGCTGGGCGTCGACGGATTTCAGTCTTGTGGTCGCCCGCGGGTGTCGACGCTGATGATGTCATCCGTGATGAGGTGGCGCGGTTGCCGGTGTCACGTGCCGTCGTCGTCGTCACCGATGACCGCGCGGTGCGCGATGATGTGCGTGCCATGGGATGCAACCTGATCGACACGGCCTCGTTCGTCAGCGTGCTGGACGGCTGAGATGGCGCGCCCCACACCCGCGCTTCCCGACCGGGAGGAAATCCTCGAGATCATTGCCCCATTCGGTGTGGACCGCATCGGTTTCGCTGCCGCAACACCAGATGAACACACCCGCGCAGCCCTTGAAGATCGGATCGCACACGGCTACGCCGACACGATGGGATTCACCTTCGGAAACCCGAGTCGATCAACCGACCCGGGGCGCACAGTGGATGGCGCCGTCACCGTCATTGCCGCGGCACGGTCGTACGCAGTGGCCGATGAGCCCGCACCGGTTCGACCCGCGGCGCGCATTGCCCGATACGCGCGCACCGACCACTACACGCCGTTGCGGCAGGGCCTGCAGGCGGTTGTGCGTCGTCTCCGCAGCGCCGGTGAACGCGCGGTGGTCATGGTGGACCACAACGGGCTCGTGGACCGGGCGATGGCTCACCGCGCCGGCCTGGGATGGTTTGGTCGTAACGCCAATCTGATGCTTCCCGGTGCCGGCAGCATGTTCGTGCTGGGCGCGGTGGTCACCACCGCGAGATACCCCCACGACACTCCAGTAGCCGACGGATGCGGCACCTGCCGACGTTGTATCGACGGTTGCCCCACCGGGGCCATCGTTGAGGCGGGGGTAGTGGATGCGCGGCGCTGTCTCGCTTGGCTGGTGCAACGACCGGGCGACTTTCCTGAGGAGTTTCGCGCTGCTCTCGGCGATCGCATCTACGGCTGTGACGACTGCCAAGAAGTGTGTCCACCGACAACACACCTGTCGATCCGATCACCCAGCCCCGCATCCGATGGCGACATGTGGGTTGATCTCATCGACATGTTGAACGCCGACGATGCCACACTGCTCGACCGATACGGACGTTGGTACATCGCCGATCGCGACCCGCGGTGGTTACGGCGCAACGCACTGATCTGTGTGGGCAACACGGCGTCACCCACCGATATCGAAGCCCGCGCGGTCGTGGAGCGGTACCGTGATGGCGACGACGATCTGCTCGCCGAACACGCCCGTTGGGCGCTCGCCCAGATCGCATCACGCTGAGCCTCACGCCGCCATCCACTTATGCGCCACCTTCTCGTTACCAACGACTTCCCACCCAAGGTCGGTGGTATTCAGTCGCTGTTGTGGGAATGGTGGCGGCGCCTACCCGCCGACGACGTGTCCGTATTCACCAGCCCTCATCGCGATGCGGCGGCATTTGATGCAGCCGCACCGTTCGTGATCGATCGCGCACGTGAACCGGTTCTGCTGCCGCATCCGGGGATGTCACGTCGGATACGTGAACGTGCGCGCCGTCATGGAGCCGACCTCGTGGTGCTCGACCCCGCCGTGCCGGTGGGGCTGGTGGGCCCACGGCTCGGTATTGACTACGACGTGGTACTGCACGGCGCCGAGGTGACCGTGCCCGGTCGACTTCCGGTGACCCGACCGATGTTGGCGTCGGTTCTGCGCGGTGCACGGCACATCATCGCGGCCGGTGGATATCCGGCCGCCGAAGCCGAACGGGCGGCACGCTGCAACTTGCCGATCACCGTTATCCCGCCCGGGGTTGACGTGGAGCGGTTCGTACCGCACTCCGCCGAGCAACGAGTGGCCACGCGTCGCCGTTACGGCATTGATCCCGATGCCGAGGTTGTGGTTGCCGTCTCACGACTGGTGCCTCGCAAAGGATTCGACACCGCCATTCGTGCAGTCGCTCGCCTCGCACGGCGCCGCTCCGATCTGGTGCTGGTGATTGCCGGTGCTGGTCGTGACGATGCCCGCCTGCGCCGCCTCGCCACCGAGGTTGCGGCTCCGGTGCGGTTCCTCGGCCGAGTTCCCGATGCCGAGTTGCCCGCCGTGTACGCCATGGCCGATGTGGCCACCATGTTGTGTCGGACCCGATGGGGTGGCTTGGAACAAGAAGGGTTCGGCATCGTGTTCCTTGAGGCCGCCGCCGCGGGGGTGCCGCAGTTGGCTGGGCGCAGTGGGGGAGCGGCGGAGGCTGTTGACCACGATGTCACCGGGCTCATCGTGGATCGCCCCAGCGACGTCGGTGATGTCGCCGTGGCGTTGGAGAGTTTGTTGAACGATCGGTCGCGCCTCGCCGTGATGGCTGAAGCAAGCCGTCGCCGTGCCGTCGAGCAGTTCTCCTATGACGCGCTGTCGGCGCGGCTGGCGACGGTTCTCGGCTGCGGCTGACCGTCCACCGACGAACCACGGCAACGAGTTGTCAGCCGTGATGAGACTGGGCAATATGTCGCTGATGAGCGACGACGACACCTCCGACGACCAGGCGGAGGCTGACGCCCGCTCGAACGGCGATGACCAACCCATCGATTCGGCGGTGCCGACGGCCATCCACGCGGATGCGATCGTGCGCGTGAACATCGGCCTCAGTGCTGTCTTCGTGGTCACGGCGGCCTACGCCGCAGCGGTCTTCGACACCACCGCTCAATGGGTGGGTGCCATTACCGCATTGGTGCTGTTCGCCATCGGCGTCGTCGCGTTCTTGTGGGGTTTCTGGAACGCGGTGCAACGCAGTCGCACCGAGGAGATCTCGGTTGGACAGTTGTTCTTCCTGGCCGGGCCGGCGATTTCGTCACCGGTGCGTCGTGTCATGAACGCTGTGCTGGCCATTCAGGTCGTCACCGCGCTCGTCACCACATTGGCCCGTCCCAACGGCCCAGAGGGACGCCCCGGCTCATCGTTGGCGGTTGGATTTCTGGTGCCCATGTTGGGGCTGGGATTGAACGGATTGTGGGCTGCGTATCACGCTCGGTTCGCCTCGCGACAGCTCGTCGATGATGGCAGGAGCTGACCGTCACACCACACTGGGATCGGATCGGGCAGAATAAGACCTATGACCGATAGCGCCTCGGAGACGATCACAATCGCCGCTCCTGCGGCGCGCGTGTGGGAGATCATCGCCGACATCGAGCGATACCCGGAATGGGTGGATGATGTCACCGAGGCTCGTGTGGTCGAACGTGATGCCGATGGCCGGCCAGTTGACGTGGAGTTTCGGGCATCGGCACTGGGCCGGTCCACGCACTACACCTTGCGTTACGACTACGCCGATGCGCCGAATGCCCTGCGTTGGACGATGCTGAGTGGCGATATCCAACGCTCGATTGACGGTGCCTACATCTTGAACGGTGCCGGTGACTCGACAGAGGTGCGCTACGACCTCGCGATCGAACTAGTCGTGCCGTTGCCGGGGTTCGTGAAGCGTCGCGCCGAACGACGCATCTTGAACGCTGTGCATCAACTACGCATCGTCGCTGAGTCCTGATCACCGCTGGCCGCACGCGACACCGAGTGGGAACGTGCCCACAGGGTCGGGTTCGTCGGGGGACACAACCGGTAACGTCGTCGTATGGAGTTCCGCCGGATCACCAACCTCCCGCCCTACGTCTTCACCATCATCAACGGCTTGAAGGTGGAGGCACGTCGCGGCGGAGCCGACGTGATCGACCTCGGGTTCGGCAATCCAGACCTTCCGTCGCCGGATATTGCCGTCGAGAAACTTGCCGAAGCAGCACGAAACCCGCGTAACCACCGCTACTCCCTCAGCCGTGGCCTACCGAAATTGCGCGAGGAAGTTGCGGGCTACTACCAGCGCAACTGGGGTGTCACCTTGGACCCCGAGACCGAGATCACGAACACGATCGGATCCAAAGAGGGGTTTTCGCATCTCATGTGGGTGCTGCTCGAACGTGGCGACGCCGCCATCGTGCCCACACCGAGCTACCCGATCCACATGTACGGCCCACTCTTTGCTGGTGCCGACCTCCGCCAGGTGCCGATGCGAGGGTTGTCCGCCCATGACGAACGTGACAACTTCGCCGATGAGTTCCTCGACAACCTGCATCGTGCCTACGACATCGGCTGGCCTAAGCCACGGGTGCTGGTGATGTCGTTCCCGCATAACCCAACCGGAGCGTGCGTCGATCTCGATTTCATGCAGCGCGTGGTCGACTTCTGTCGTGAACGTGACATGGTGGTGGTGCATGACTTCGCCTACGCCGATGTGGGATTCAACGGGGTGCGTCCGCCGAGCATCTTGCAGGCCGAGGGCGCTAAAGAAGTTGCTGTCGAGCAGTATTCGATGACCAAGAGCTTTTCTATGGCGGGTTGGCGGTCCGCGTTCATGGTGGGCTGCCCCGAGGTCGTTCAAGCGCTGGTGAAACTGAAGAGCTATCTCGACTACGGCATGTTCCAGCCAGTGCAGATCGCGGCCACCGTCACCTTCCGCGAGGCAGCGGACTATCCCAAAGAAATCTGCTCGATCTACGAGAGTCGATGCGACACCCTCATCGACGGTCTCGCCAAAATCGGATGGGATGTGCCTAAGCCCGGCGGCACGATGTTCGTCTGGGCTCCAATTCCCGAACCGTATGCCGAGATGGATTCCGTTGAGTTCTGTTCGATGCTGGTGCGGGAATGCGATGTGGCGCTGTCACCGGGTGTCGGGTTCGGTCCCGGTGGTGAGGGATACGTGCGATTCGCGCTGATCGAGAACGAACAACGCATCACCCAAGCCATGCGGAATCTGCGCCGCGGGCTCCCCAAACTCGGCTGAGAGAGCACCGATTCGTCACACTCCCGTGACCCGGCACGCACATAGTGCCCCTAGCCTGTGGGCGTGCATACCGTCATTGTTCGCGCATGGCTGCCCGACCGGCCGGGAGCCCTCGGTCAGGTAGCGAGCCGCATTGGCGCGGTGCGCGGCGACGTGTGCGCGATCGAAATTCTCGAACAAGGCGCTGGCACCGTCATCGATGAGCTCGTTGTGCGATTGCCGTCGCCTGATCTTGTGGATCTCATGGTGGCCGAGGTTGCCGCAGTCGACGGTGTAAGCGTCGAACATGTGCGCTCGGTGGACGGGGAGTTTGCCGACCCTGACCTGGCAGCACTCGCCGAAGTGGCATCACAGGCCGAAACCGCACCGGACGATCGCCCCGACCATCTCGTCGGGGCCGTATCGCGCCTCACTGGTGCCGATTGGGTGGTGTTGTGCTCACGCCACCGCGTCGTGGCCTCCATTGGCAACGCACCAGCAAGTGATTGGGTGTGGGCGCTGCACGACGGCAGCACCCATTTGGGGTCCGATACCGATGGTTCGGGTGACGATGTGAGCGTCGTGGTTGGAACTGACCTCGTGCTCATGGCCTCGCGGCCGGGACGGCCGTTTCATTCGCGTGAGCGATCCCGTATCGAACTGATGGCCCGAATCGCGGGGGCTCTCATGCCGTCGAGCTCTACGGGCAATGTCGTCGGCACTGCGTCGCTCAGCTGACACGCAGATATTCAGATACGCCGGGTGACCGGTGCACCATGGGGTGCACCCCTATTGTTCCCAGTTCCGTGAGCGCTCCACTGCCCGAAGCCATTGCGCGTGGCCGAGGTCGGCCAGTGTTCGATCGGGTGCGGGAGCGAATTCGCGGTCGAGTTCCCACGCGCTCGACAACGTGTCGAGATCGGGCCACACACCTTCGGCTAGCCCAGCAAGTCGCGCAGCGCCGAGAGCCGTGGTCTCGGTGTCGGTCGGTCGACGAACAGTGACTCCCAACTGATCGGCTTGGAACTGCAACAACAGATCCATCGCGGCAGCGCCACCATCGACACGCAGGTCAGCGAGGGGAACACCTGATGCGGCGGTCATGGCATCGACCACATCGCGGGTTTGGTACGCCATCGATTCGACAACCGCGCGGGCCAGATGCGCCGCCGTACTCCCGCGGGTGATGCCCACGATGGTGCCGCGCGCGTGCGGGTCCCACCATGGGGAACCCAAGCCGGTGAACGCTGGCACACATATGACGCCACCGCTGTCGGGCACTGACGCCGCGAGCGGACCGGTCTGCGCCGCGTCGTCGATGATGCCCAGCCCATCGCGCATCCACTGCACCGCTGCGCCGGTCACAAAAATCGCCCCTTCCAATGCGTAGGTGACGGTGCCGTCATCGAGTTGCCAGCCCACCGTGGTGAGCATTCCTTCGGTGGGGTCGGGGCAGGCGCTTCCCACATTCATCAAGACGAAACTGCCGGTGCCGTACGTGTTTTTTGCTGCGCCGGGGGCGAAGCAGCACTGACCGAACAGCGCGGCCTGTTGATCACCGGCCACGCCGCTGATCGGGATGCCATCGGGAACCCCTGCGACGCTGGTGGTGACACCGAATCGTCCACTCGACGGGCGCACCTCGGGAAGGGCACCGATCGGCACGTTGAGCAGATCGCACAATTCCGGATCCCACTGCAACGTGGTGATGTCGAACAACATGGTGCGGCTGGCATTGGAGACATCGGTGAGATGGGCGCCCCCGGTGAGGCGCCACAACAGCCAGGAGTCGATCGTGCCAAGCGCCAAGCGGCCGTCGCGGGGAAGGTCACGATGCTCGATCAGCCATTCGTACTTGGTGCCGCTGAAATACGGGTCGAGGACCAGACCGGTCCGACGGCGCACGAGGTCGAGATGGCCCCTGGACGCAAGGTCCTCGCAGCGTGATGCTGTTCGCCGGTCCTGCCACACGATCGCGGTGCCGAATGGCTCGCCAGTTGTGCGGTCCCAGGCCACCGCGGTTTCGCGTTGATTCGTGATGCCGATCGCTGCCACATTGGCGGCGCCAACTCGGTCGATCACGGTGGACAACGTGGAGATCACCGCATCAGCGATCTCGTTCGCGTCGTGTTCCACGAGGCCCGGTGCTGGGAAGTGTTGAGTGAACTCGCGGTAGTCGGCGACCGCTGGACGCCCGTCGAGGTGCACGGCCCGTGAGCGCACACCGGTGGTGCCGGCATCAATCGCGATCACGCAGGTGTCGTCGTTAGCCATGGCCCGATCGTAGGGCACGTGCGCTGCGCCGATGCGGGCCGCTCTCTGCCCAGTGCCATCGTGGACAGCGGATGGTCGAGGTGGAGCCGGTGTCAGCGGCGGCGTTTACGTGCGGTGTTGCGCGCCCCGGTGCGCGACGTTGGTGCCGGACGTACGCGCGGCGTCGCGCGCTCGGTCGACGGTGCTGGCGCGGGGGCGGCAGCTCGGCGAAGACGCTGGCGGGTGTAGCCAAATTTGGCCATCACCGCGCCGATGATGAGATACAACGGGCCGCTCACCAACAAGCCGGCGATGGCTCCGAAGGGTTCATCCACAGCGAACCACAGCACCACGAGCATGATCGCCACGTAGAACAGCCACTCGCGAATGAGTCGCTGCCAGGGGACGGGTCGAGAGGAGTCCCATGCCATGCGTCCGTTCTACCACCGGTGTGCCTAGGCTCATCACAGTGCGAGTAGGCGTTCTCACCGGTGGTGGCGACTGTCCCGGTCTGAATGCGGTCATTCGCGCACTCGTCCGCAAAGCAGAGCGGGTGTACGGCGACGAGATCGTCGGCTTTCTCGATGCCTGGGACGGTGTTCTCAACCGACGGACCGTGGCGCTCAACGTTGAATCGATGCGTGGCACGTTGCCGCGGGGTGGCACGGTGCTTGGCACACGCCGAGGTTCCCCGTTCGATTATGACGACGGCGTGGAACAGGTGCGGTCCACTCTGGCTGATATGGGACTCGACGGGCTGGTTGTCATCGGTGGCAACGGTTCGCTGAGCGTGGCCCATCTCCTGCATTCCGAACACGACATTCCGGTGCTCGGAGTGCCCAAGACGATCGACAACGACATCGTCGGCACCGATCTCACCTTCGGTTTCAACACCGCAGTGCAGATCGCCACCGACGCGATCGATCGTCTACACACCACCGCGGAAAGCCATGACCGGGTTCTCGTCGTTGAGGTGATGGGACGTCATTCAGGGTGGATCGCAACCCATGCCGGTATCGCCGGTGGGGCGACGGTGGTGCTGATTCCCGAGCGTCCCTTCGATATCGACGCTGTCTGCCAACGACTGGTGCGACGACACTCGCGCGGTCGGTACGCATCGATCGTTGTGGTGGCAGAGGGAGCCGTTCCTGCCGAAGGCACCCTCGACATCTCCGATCCCGAGATCGATCGCTACGGCCATGCACGCCTCGGCGGGGTCGGGCATCTCGTGGCGGCCGAAATTGGCCGCCGCACTGGCTTCGAAACCCGCCCGGTGCTGCTCGGCCATGTACAGCGAGGCGGCACCCCAACGGCGTTCGACCGGGTGCTGTCCACACGCTTTGGTGTGTCGGCGATCGATGCCGTCCACGACGGCGCATGGGGGCAGATGGTGGCGTTGAGCGGAGCCGACATCGTCACGGTGCCGCTGGCGACCGCCGCGGGTCAATCACGACCGGTCGACATGGACCTGTTCCACGGCGTTGCCGAAATCTTCTTCGCCTGAATCAGCCGATTGAGCGCCGGCGATCACGACGGGTTGGGCAACGGGGGATAGGCAGGCTGCGAACTCACCGCGAGGCCCGGGAAGTCGTAGGTGCGCAACAGGCCGGTAGTGGCGCTGCCGTCGCTTCGGGGCCACGGATACCGCTCATCGGCCACGGTGAGTTGCACCGTCTCAATGCCGTCGATCCGATCGGCGGTGTGGACCAATTGCGCCACGGCCAGCAACAGGCCATCACCGGAGAGGTCGGCGATGTCGGGCGATAGGTCGATGTACAACACCGTGCCCACCTGACGCACCGCGTTCACGCTGGTGTCGGGCGGCAGTGCACTCGACAACAATGCAGCCGATTCGTCCTCGGTGGGCCCCGCGATGACGGCTTCAAGCAGAGCGAGGCGCGTGCCCGCGTCGCGGTTCACCGACCGCAGTTGTCGAGGGTCATTGCCGGTGACGAGGTAGATCTCACTTTCGCCGCTGGCGATTCCCGCCGAGGTGTCTGCACCGATGGCCAGCGACCGTTCGCCGACCGGAACATCGGTTGGCGTCGCCGCTGGCGAGATGCCGCAGGCCGACGCCATCACGGCCGTCGCCGCCACCGCCATCGCATACCGGAGGCTCACGCGAGGTCCTCTCCATCGAGATCTGCGCTGATGTCCTCGGCGGGTAACTCAACGATGAACGCTGCTCCGTTGGTGCGGTCGGCACGGTCGGTGACCCACACTCGTCCTCCGTGCAGCCGAACATGTTCGGCCACGAGGGCCAGACCCAATCCGGAGCCGTCATTTCCGGCACGTCGACCGGCGCCACCACCTCGAGCAAAGCGTTCGAATACGAGTCGACGCTCATGATGTGGCACCCCGGGTCCGTGGTCTTCCACACGGATATGCGCGACCTGGCGGCCAGCGGCGGGGATCTCCACCCGTACCTCGGCTGCGCCACTGCCGTGAAGACGAGCATTGTCGATGAGGTTGGCGATCACACGGGCCAGTCGTCGGCGGTCGGCCACGATCAACATGTTGTCGGCCCCATCGCCGATGATGACGGGCGTGTTAGGCATGCTCGACACCGACACGGCATGGCTGACGAACTGGGTGAGGAGCAACTCGTCGGTGTGCAGCGTGACGGCCCCAGCGTCGAAGCGCGAGATCTCCAATAGATCCTCGACCAGGGTGCGGAAACGGGCCACATCGCTCGACAGCAGATCAACGGCCTCGCGGGCCCGGTCAGGTAGATCGTCACGGCGGGCTTGGATCAACTCGATCGACCCGGCCAGAGTCATCAATGGGGAGCGGAGTTCATGGCTGACATCGGATGCGAATCGGGCATCGCGTTCGATGCGCTCCTGCAGAGCCGACGCCATGTCGTTGAATGACTCGCTGAGGACGGCCAGATCTGGGTCATCGTTGGCGTTGAGACGGGTATCGAGACGACCACCGGCAATGGCTTTCGCGGCGCGGGCAGCCTCGCCCACCGGGCGGACGGCACGTCGGGAGGCAATCGTCGCGGTGATGACCGCCAACACGATGGTGATCGCGCCCGCGAGGATCAGCGACAGGCGCACGCTGCGCAACGTTGACGACACCTCATCAAGACTGAAGAACTCGAAATAGGCGGCGTCGTTGGCGAGCGGCCAGCCCACCGCGATGTTGGTCTCACCATCGACCTCGGTGACGATGTGTGCTGGCACGGCATCGTCGATGACCCGGTCGACGAGTGGTTGTGGCAGGGCATCGGCCTGGTATCGGCCGGTTCCAGCGGTCCAGCTGTCGCGATACCAGATCAGCGCCCGCTGCACGCCAAATGACGCCAGCGCATCGACCGCTGGCTGGGCGGTTGGCGCCGGCCCGCGCAGTGCGGTCTGCACGGTGCGGGCGTTGCGGCGGGTGGCCTCGATAGCGGCCTCCTCGCGCTGTTGCACCACGTTCGAACTGGCTAGGCCGTAGGTGGTGCCGGCGAGTAACACCGCCAGCATGGTGGCGCCGATCAAGAAGGTGGCGAGGATGCGTCGGCGAAGGCCCCACGGCCGCCGCCGGCGACGATCAAAGATGCTGCGCAGGCCGAGCGTGTCATCGTCGACGCGATCGTCATCGACGATGACGGGTTCGACGGTGGCGGTCACGACTGCAGTCGGTACCCGAGACCGCGAACGGTCACCACATGGCGGGGATGTGCAGGATCGGTCTCGATCTTGGTGCGCAAACGTCGCACATGCACATCCACAAGACGCCCATCACCGAAGTAGTCGTAGCCCCAGACCTTGTCGAGGAGAGCTTCGCGGCTGAACACCTTGCCCGGGTTGTCGGCCATCTCGCACAGCAAGCGGAACTCGGTTTTGGTGAGGTGTACCTCGGTGCCGCTGCACAGCACCTTTCCCTCGTCAGGAATGATCTCGAGGTCGCCGAAGACCACACGCGCATGTGGGGTGCCCGATGGGCGCACCCGCCGCAGCAGGGCACGGATACGTGCCGAAAGTTCTTTGTTCTCGAAGGGTTTTGTGAGGTAGTCGTCCGCTCCAGCTTCCAGCCCGGCCACGATGTCGTGGGTGTCGTCGCGGGCGGTGACCATCACCACTGGCACATCGCTGGTGCGCCGGATGGTGCGGCATAGTTCGAACCCGTCGATACCGGGCAGCATGATGTCGATGAGCACCACATCGGGTTGGTGAATCGTGAACAGGCCGATGGCTTCTTCGCCGCTGCTGGCCTCGAGCACGGTCCAGCCGTCGTCCTCAAGCGCCATCTTGACGACGGTGCGGATGCGCTCATCGTCTTCGACCGTCAGGATTCGGGTGTCCACGGTCACAGTCTGCCGCAGAATCGGCTCACTCGTGCTCGAATGACGCGAGGAGTTCCATTAGCGGGGCGTCGAGGCCCGGGCGTGTTGCCAGTACGGCGAGGGGTCGGCTTCGGTCAAGGTGAGCGTGGGTGACACGTGCTCCAGCCTCGCGACAGATCAACACGCCGGCGGCCACATCCCACGCATTCAGCGCATCTTCTACATACGCATCGACCCTGCCGCATGCCACATGACACAGGTCGATAGCTGCCGACCCCGATCGACGGATGTCGCGAACATGGCCGAGAATTCTCGCGATACGCGCTCCTTGGCGACTGCGATGGTCGGCGTCGTAGGAGAACCCGGTGGCGATGAGGGCGCGAGCCAGGTCGCTGGTCGGGGTCGAGGTCAAGGTGACCACGTGATCGTTCACACGCAATCTGGCGCCACGCCCGCGAGCAGCAGAAAACACTTCGCCGAGTGCAGGCACAGCAACCGCACCGGCCACCGCAGGTGATGTGAGTGGGTCACCGTCATCGCCATGGTCGACGACGGCCACCGAGACCGCCCAGTCGGTGCGGCCGTACACGAAATTGGTGGTGCCATCGACCGGGTCGATAACCCATGTCAGCCCCGTCGATGATGGTCGCGCAGCACCTTCCTCGCCGAGGAGGCCATCGTCGGGGCGCTCGCGGGTCAACGACGACACGATGTGATGTTCGGCGGCCAGATCTGCGGCGCTGACCACATCGGTCGGTGAGGACTTGGAGCCCTGGTCGAGGCTGCCACTGTCGAGACGTCCCGGGTGGCGCTCGTCTCGGAAACCGATGGCGATGCGCCCCGCCTCGGCTGCGAGGCGGCAACAGAGGGTTTCGAGTGCGATGGGGTCGGTCACGGGGCGTGACCGGCACGCTCGCGGTCACGGATCTCGTGCCATTCACCCATCGCCCGTAGAGCAAGCACTCCGACGATTGCCATGCCACCGGCGGTCACCACCGCGCCGACGAACAATCCAAGA
>RFST01000110.1 GCA_009923855.1 Actinomycetota bacterium | reverse complement strand
CCGCGGCGATCGCCGCGGCGACACCTGCGGCATGTTGTGCCACATCGACCATTGGATTGCCTGCCGGCGTGGCGAGGAGCGCTGACGCGTCGGCCACAGCAACATTCGCCAGACCCCGGACCCGACCGTGACGACCGACAGTGCCTGCACACGCTGATGTGGCATGGCAATACACCGGCGAGGTCGTCGCGACCTGATGCATCACCCAGTCTGCGCCGCCGATCATCGACGAGTCGATGTCGTCGATCAACGCGGCCACGTCGGGCAGGTCGATCAATGCGCGCGCCGCGTCGACAAGTGTGCACAACCGATGAAGATCATCTCCACGCAGCAGGTCGAATGCCACCACTGGCGCACCCGTTTCGGGGTCCAGACCCACCGTTCCTGCCGATGTTGGCGAGGTGAGTGCCGCAACCAGGCCGGCGGTGCGATGGTGCGGGTCGCCGAGGTCTTCGACCACCAGAATGCGTCCGTCACGTCGCCGCGACTCGACCGTGACGACCGGGAACGCGCCGTCGCCACCTCGCCCGTCACGCAACGCCAGGGGAATCGTGACGCTGGGATGGTCAACGAGATGCCGACCCCACACCGGCACCCCGGATCGCAACAAGATGAGCGGCGTCGCCAACGCGCCAGCGGCCAAGACCACCTGATCAGCCTCGAGCACCTGGGCATCGGCAAGTTCCACACCGGCCGCACTGCCGGCATCGATCAGCACCCGCGACACCTCACCGGCCACCACCGACACCGTGTCGACAAGATCGTCGGCGGGCGTGCGGCGGAGCCCGTCAATGGCCGACAGCCGCACCGGTGCCGCCAGAGGGTCGGCCGCCAGCACAGCGGCGGACACCGGACCTATCTCTGCGGTGTCGACCATGCGCGTGGGCACCACATCATCCATCGGCCGATCCCACACCATGGCATTAATGGCCGCAGACCCTGCCCATCCGCGCCCCCGCGGATACGGCACCAGCGGCCCTCGTGCCACGCGCTGCACCGGCGTCGACGCCACCCTGTCAACGGTGGAGGCCTCATGCAGATCCACGCTCGTTGGCGCTGCGGTCACCGGGGTCTCAGCGATCACCGTGACCTGGTGTCCGGCAGCAACGAGCCGTCGGGCCACGACTGCACCGCCGACACCGGCGCCGACAACGATTATTCGGCGCGCTGCAGCCATATCACCATCCTGCCATGTCGGCTGCGCACCCGGCCGGCCACGAGCGCACCAACCCACTCACCTAGGCTCGTCGCATGGTGGACCACCCCGCACCTGACGGCCATTACTTCGATATGGAGAGTGCTGCCACCGGCGACATCTTCCGGCCAACGGCTCACGCCCGAGGCCCGTGGGACGCAGAGTCGTGTCACGCCGGCCCACCTACCGGTCTGCTCGCTCGCGCTGTCGAACACCTACTGCCCGACATGCGCTTGGCGCGTATCACCGTGGAACTCACCCGCCCCGTCCCGATGGCCGGGTTCACGATTGCTGCAGAGATCACCCGCCACGGCCGCTCGGTGGCGACAGCAACAGCACGCATCATCGATACCGATGATCGCGTCGTCGTCACCGCCAACTCATCGCATCTCCGTGCCGATGGGCCCTTCGACCTGCCCACGCCGAATGTGCCGCACCCTGATATCGACGCCACCGTGGCCGACCAGTTCCCACTCACGGCGAGTCGCCATGGCCTCGATGCGTTCATGGGGTCCACCGCGGTCCGTACACCGGTCGACACCGGCCACGGACGAGATGCTGATGGCCGGGCAACGATGTGGATGCGTACCGTGCCACTCCTCGCCACCGAGGAACCATCGCCGTTTCAGGCAATCTGTCCGCTGGCGGACTGTGGCAACGCCATCGGCCGCAATGCCGAACCCACCGAGGTGGCGTTCATGAATACCGACCTCAGTATCCACCTCCACCGCGCACCTGTTGGCGCGTGGTTCGCCAGCAGGGCGCTATCGCACTGGAACGCCGACGGCATCGGCATGAGCGACGCCGAACTGTTCGACGCGGCCGGGCCAGTGGGCCGGGCGGTACAGACACTGCTGATCAGGCCCGCGGGCTGACTCAGGCGAGTTTTTCGACAAACGACTCGAGTTGACGCAGATTGCGACACTCATACACGCCGTCGGTGTGTCGGCCGTACTCGCCAACGATTGAGTCCCCGGTATTCCAGTAGGAGCGCGGCTCGGGATTCAGCCAGTACACGTGGCGAGCAACACCGGCCATTTCCTTCACCACCCATGCCTGGCTGGCGTGGTAGTTGTTGCGCGCATCGCCAAGGAGCAGCACCGTCGTCTTCGGACCCACGTCTTTGCCGTAGCGCTCCCAGAACACCTCGAAAGCATGGCCATAGTCGGAGTGTCCATCGACCCACACCACATCGGCTTCGGTGTTCACCCGATGAATCGCCTCGGTGATGTCTTCGGTGGACTTGAAGTAGTCAGTAACTTCGTCGATGCCGTCGATGAACACGAACGACCGCACTTTCGAGAACTGACCAGAGATGGCGTACACCAACATCAGCGTGAATCGGGCGAAGGCGGCGACCGAACCTGAGATGTCGGCCACCACCATCAACTCTGGTTTGGCGGGCCGTGGGAACTTGAACTTGGGTTCGGCAGGCACACCGCCATAGCTGAGCGAATGCCGCACCGTCGAGCGGAAATCGAGAGGACCACGTCGTTGGTGTTTACGTTTGCGGGCAAGTCGTGCCGCGAGTTTCCGTGTGAGCGGCTGGAGGGCCTTACGCAACGACTGCATCTCATCGCGAGAGGCATGCATGAACTCCACATCCTCGGGCAACGGTTTACGCAGGGTCTTCGCCATCGCCTCCGCACCACGGTCGGCCACGAGCCGGCGGCGAATCTCGGCCTCGACCTCGGCTTTGAACTCGGCGATCCGGTGTTCGAACTCTTCGCGTTCCAGCCGCTGTTCCAACGTGGTGCTCGGCGCTACCGACTGCTGGGCGGCAGCCTCCATCATCTTGTCGAGCATGCCGTCGAGGTCGAGATTCCTGAGGGTGCGGTACAGGTAGTAGGTGCCACCGACGGGTCGTCCCGGCTCCATCCCGGCAAAGCGCTGCACCGCCTGACGTGCCAGCGCTCGCATCAGTGCCTGGTCGCCCTGCATCAGCGACTGCATCAGCAGATGCGCGATCTCTTCGGGGGTGAGCGCGTCAAGGCTGCCCGCTCCCCCGCGACCATCACCGGACTGTGATGCGTCTTGCATCTCGCGCCACAACTCGTCGAGGTCACCTTCGGTGGCCTCGCCGTCGCGGTCGAGTGCGTACTCAGGTCCACGCAGACTGAAATACACCTCGAAGATCGTCTCGAAGGTGCGCCAGTGCGCCTGGTTCTTGATGAGCGACGCCGCCAGGGCGTACTTGAACGCCTCACGATCCTCGATCGGGATGTGCCGCACGGCCTCCATCGCATCGAGGTTCTCCGTGAGGCTGACCGGCAGGCCCGCCTCACGTAACTGCCCGACGAACCCGCCGAGCAGGTCGAGCATGCCGCGCTGTTCGGTGGCGCTCACTCGTCGACCGAGAGCTCCTTCGCCGCCTTGGCGATATCGGTCTGGTACTTCAACAAGATGTGCAGGGTTTCCTTGGCGATCTCCTCATCGATGGTCTCGATGTTCAACAACATCAGAGTCCGTGCCCAGTCGAGGGTTTCCGACACGCTCGGGGCCTTCTTCAGATCCATCGACCGGATCGACCGGACGACGCGGGCAATCTGATCGGCGAGGTTCTCGGTGATGTCGGGCACCTTGGCGAGCACGATCTCACGCTCACGCTCCATCGACGGGTAGTCCACGTGCAGATACAGACACCGACGCTTCAACGCTTCGGACAGTTCGCGTGTGTTGTTCGACGTGAGGAACACCAACGGGATCTGCTTCGCTTCGATCGTTCCCAGCTCGGGAATCGACACCTGGTAGTCGGACAAGATCTCCAGCAGCAACGCCTCGGTCTCCACTTCGACGCGATCAACCTCGTCGATCAGCAACACCACTGGATCATCGGCGGTGATCGCCTCGAGCAGCGGACGGGTCAACAAGAACTCGTCAGAGAAGATGTCGTCGTGCAACTCGGTCCACGAATCTGAGCCGCGATCAGCCTGAATTCGCAGCAACTGCTTCTTGTAGTTCCACTCGAACAATGCTTTGGACTCGTCCAAGCCCTCGTAACACTGCAGACGCACCAGCCGCGCTCCGGTCAACTCAGCGATTGACTTCGCCAACTGCGTCTTGCCGGTGCCGGCCGGGCCCTCCACCAACACCGGCTTGCCGAGCCGATCCGCGAGATAGGCGACGCCGGCAATGCCGTCATCGGCGAGGTAGTCGAGATCGCGCAGACCGTCACGCACCATCTGCACGCTCTCGAAACGTTGGACCTGTTCAGAAGCCATCAACCCGACGCTACCGGCCACCTCCCCAACCACCAGAATCGACCCACGGATCAGACAGATTTCATCTGGTGCCCGTTGTGCTCCGGCGTGACCTGCTCTAACGTGCGCCGCCGTGTCCGCGGCCGATGCGCCCATTGACGACCACGTCATCGTCGCCGTGGCTGTCACACCTCAACGTCTCGCGTGGGGCACCTGGGCACTGTTCACCGGTATGTCGATCCTGCTGGCCGGCATGGGACTCTTCGCCACCCTCGTTGCCGTCCGCGCCGAGGTAGAGGGCTTCGGCACCGTCGTAATCGGCACGATGAGCGCTGCCTACTACACCGGCTTCATGGTCGGCAGCCGCATCACGCTGCGCTTCCTCGGCCAGGTCGGCCACATCCGGGTGTGGGCCGCGCTGGCGTCGGTGCTTGCGGTGGTGATTCTGCTTGCCGGGGTAGCTGTGCACCCAGTGCTGTGGGTGGTCATGCGGTTTCTGGCGGGCAGTTGCATCTCCGGCCAATACATCGTCGCCGAGAGTTGGCTGCACCAACTCGCCACGAACACCACCCGTGGACGACTCCTCGCGGTCTACGGAACGCTCACCGTGGTCACCTATGCCGCGGGCCAATTGCTCGTCGGAACGGTGGACGTGGGAGGGCGCGACGGCTTCACATTTGCGGCCATCCTGCTCGCTGCTGCGGTGGTGCCCGTCACCTTGTCTGTCGACGCCACTCCTCCCCCCATTGTCGTCCCCGAGCGCATGTCGCTTCGTCGCATGTGGTCCATCGCCCCCACCGGTATGACGTCCACATTCGCCATCGGTGTGATCACCGGCGGCGCGCTCGCGTTCGCACCGGTGTACGCCCAACGTGCCGGCCTCGGCCTGGTCGCGGTCGGTGCATTCGCCGCTGTGCCTGCGCTCGGCAGTCTGCTGTTGCAAATTCCGATGTCGGCCCTGTCGGACCGCACCGACCGTCGTGTGGTTGGAGTAGCTGCCGCAGTTGTCGCCACTGGCCTTGGCGCCCTGCTCGCGAGTGTTGGCGCAGACTCCCTGCTCGGCTTCGTGGCCATGGGGCTCATCGGCGGGGTGCTCTTCACCTTGCAAACCATCGCGGGCGCATACACCAATGATGTGATCCCCACCGAACAGATGAATTCTGTAGCCGCCCAATTGGTGTTGCTCCTTGGCGCCGGCGCCGGATGCGGGCCACTGATCACCGGTATCGCAATGGCGACCGGCGGATCAGGCGCCTATGCGGTCACCATCGCAGCCGGCAGCGCAACCCTGGCCCTGTATCTGCTGGTGCGCATCATTCAGCACCCGTCGGCCACGCGCGCCATCCCTCGCAACGCGGTGGCGGTCATCGGGCGTCTGTACTACGTGCCCGCCACCGCGGCGAGCCTCGGTCGGCGGATTCGCCTGCGCCGTTCGCGGCGCTGATGACTCTACGATGCGGTCGTGGCACGGCATCGCGACCTTGACCGCCGGCTCGAATTGCTCGACGCCGTGGTGCACCACCTCGGCCAACGGGGTGTGTCAGGAGTGTCGGTTCGTGGCATCGCCCGCGACCTCGGGCTGAATCCCAATGCCCTCGCTCATCACTTCGGTGGACGGGTGGAGTTGCTGCGCGCCGCCCTCGACCGGGCACTACAAATTCAACTCGCCGTGCAAGACCGCCAAGAACAACGTCGGCCGCACCGCTCCGAAGCCGAGCGAATCCGGTCGTGGTGGCGCTGGACCACATCATCCCCAGACCACCTTGCAACCGTGCGTATTGCGGTTGAAGTGGCCACGCTGCCACCCGGCCAATTTCCGATACGCCCCGATGGCGTGCGTTTCGCCTGGCAGGTGGGCATGCGGGAGCGGTTGCGCATCCGTGGGCTAGATCGTCGCACCACCGAGAGTGAGTTTGCACGGATGACCGCGATCGCAACAGGCCTTGTCGTCGAAATGGCAGTTCCGGGGAGTCGCCGTCGGCTCAGCGAGGTGCTGGAGTCCACAGTGATCGACCTCGAAGCGCGGCTGGCAGCGGCTGAAGCGGCTGCAGCTGCACGCACGGGTATGTCGGATTTGTGGCCAGCTAGTCCCGATGACGCCGGGATATCGAACAATGTCGGTCGTCATGCCGCCGGCTGACGGGCGCGCACATCCACACAACTGCCATGCGGGCGTACACCCATTAGCCGCCACACGGAGATGGCCGACCCCGCAGGGCCGGCCATCGAACCGTGTGATGTGGGGCATCGCCCCAATTCAGT
>RFST01000109.1 GCA_009923855.1 Actinomycetota bacterium | reverse complement strand
CGCCATTGACTTCGCCGTCGATGGTCTGAGCAATTTCCCAGATCGACATGATGGCCGAGAAGCCCTGACCAGCGAAGCCCTTGAACAGGTCGTCGGTGGTCATGCCGTACTCGAGACCCTTGGTCTGGTACGTGCTGGCGTTATCGAGATGCTGACCTTCGAGGCCGTCGAGCTCGTTGAGCACGCCGTTCTCAGTGCTGGTCAGGTAAATGCCCACAGCGAGGTCGCCGGCGGCTTCCATGGCTGTGAAGTCCAGGCAGGCGCCCGAGAGGACCAACGGAATCTGATCCGGGGTCCAGCCGAGACGGCCAAGCGCATCCACGAAGTTCCAGCAGTCCGCGCCCTGAGCCGAGAAGATGATGACGTCGGGATCGAAGTCAAGGATCTCCGTGGCCTGTGGCGTCACGTCGGGAGCAGCCGGCAGCACCGGCACACCGATGTGCTCAAGGTCAGGCATGGTGCCCGCAAGCGCACTGGCGCCGGGCTCAGTGCCATTCAGCACGTTCAGCGGCTTGTTCTCGAGGTCGTAGTAGCAGACCACGCCCGGGGGCGTGTCGGCCCATGGGACACCCACGCGGTTCACCGGTTCACCGGTGATCTTCGGGATCTCCTGGGTGGCGAAGTACACCAGACCGGTGTGCACACCGAGGCAGCCACCACCGGCACCAATCGAGTACACACCAGGTGAGGTGAAGTCACCCACCGTGATTGGCGTACCAACGATGACCGGGATGTTCGAGCCCTGGTAGATCGAGAAGTGGTTGCCGAAGAAGTTCAGCGTCGACAGCACCATCTCCACACCATCAGCCACGAGTTCGTTCGCGCAACGCTGCGAGTCGTCAGGTGCGACGATCGACTTACACAGAACGATCTCGATCGGACGGCCGCCAAGGCCTCCCAGTTCGGCGTTCACGTAGTCGGCCGCGGCCTGTGCAGCAATCGAATACTCGGGGAATGACCCGTTGGGGTCACCCTCAAGGTTCTGCACACCGATCTTGATGGGCTCGCCATCGGCCACCATCGGCTCGTCAGCGGGCTCTTCAGCCGGCTCTTCCGCCGGCTCCTCGGCAGGCTCTTCAGCCGGTTCCTCAGCTGGCTCTTCAGCCGGCTCCTCGGCGGGTTCTTCAGCCGGCTCTTCAGCCGGAGCAGGTGCTGGCGCGTCGGCCTCGTCGTCGTCACCACCGCATGCCGCCGCGACAAGCGCGAGGGTGCAGGTAGCAGCGAGGAGACGATGACGCAAACGCCGTGTAGTTCGGGTGCGCATAGTCGCAGTTTCCCCCTTGTTGTTGTTGTCGTCTCGGATGAGACGATCCCCGCGGCGATGTTTAGCACACCGGTACCGGTCCACAGATATCGGACGGTTAGTTTGGAAACGACACCGCATTGACAGCACGGCAACTGGGGGAACCGTGGGACTGACACCGCATCGCATACCAGAGCAGATCACCGGCATCGACCTCGACTGGTTGAACGATGTCATGCCCGATGACATTGGAACGATCGCCGAGTTCGACGTCGAATCGATGGGAGTCGGCGTCGGCATCTTGGGTGAACTTGCGCGACTACACCTGCACTACGACGGCATGAGCAGTGGGCCCGCGACCGTGATTGCAAAGTGTCAGGCGACAGCGCCCGAGAACCGATTCCTCGGTCAGGCGATGGGGTTCTATCTCCGCGAAGTGAACTTCTATCGCGAGGTGGCAGCCGACCTGTCGATCCGCGTGCCACGCGCCTACCACGCCGATGCCAACGATGATGGGTGCCCGTTCGTGCTCATCATCGAGGACATCGCCGGGGCACGCACCCCCGACCAGATCGCCGGTATCACAGCCGATGAGGCTCAACGCATTCTCGCCGTGGTCGCGGCGCTGCACGCCGAGTTCTGGGACAGCCCACGACTCGAGGCGATGCCGTGGCTACCACCGATGGACAACCCGATGTATGCCGCCGGCCAGCCCATGGCGCTCGAACGACTGCCTGGCTTCGTTCAACGCTTCGGTGAGCGCATCGGTGCCGAGATGGTGCACGTGATCGACACCGTGTGCCACCACTACGTCGATCTGCTCCATCACGTGGCCGACCGCGACCATGTCACGTTCACCCACACCGATTGCCGTGCCGAGAACTACCTGTTCGGCGGGGCGCCCGGCGACGACGCCGTGACCATGATCGACTTCCAGTTATCCACCCGGCATGTCGGACCGTGGGATGTTGCCAACCTGCTTGGCGGCTCGATGGATGCCGACATGCGCCGCGCCCATGAATCGGACCTCATCGCCGGCTACCACGCAGCCCTCGTCGAACGCGGTGTCTCGGGCTACAGCCTCGACCGCTGCTGGGATGACTACCGCATGAGCCTGCTACAGATGTGCTCGGCGTCGGTGATCGTCAGCGACCTCCAGGGGGGCAATGAGCGTGGCGACGAACTGATGGAGAACCTGTTACTGCGGCCGGTTATGGCTGCGGCCGACCATGAGGTGGGCGACCTGCTCCCCCGCTTCTGCTGACGAGGACACACCATGGACCAGAACCTGATCGATCGACTTCGAGCCGAGATGCACTACGAGTACTCGCGCACCGGTCCACCCGAGGGGTTTCCGGCTTTTCACGACATCGCCATTGAGCGATACACCAGCGATGAGTTCTGGGAACTCGAGCGCACTCATCTGTGGCCACGCGCATGGGTGATCGCCGGCCGTGTGGAGGATGCCTCTGCGCCTGGCGACTACTTCACCTTCGATGATCTGGGTGTCCCATTGATCATCGTCCGTGGCGCCGACAACGAACTGCGCTGCTTCTACAACACCTGCCAGCATCGTGGCGCACCGGTCGTGCGAGATGAGCGTGGCCATGCCCGCACCTTGCGCTGTCAGTACCACTCGTGGAGTTACGACATCACCGACGGGTCACTCACCGCCGTGCCCGATGAGCGGGACTTCGTTGGCCTCAACCGCGCCGAGCGATGCCTCCCCCAAATCCGCTGTGACGTGTGGGACGGTTGGGTATTCGTCAACCAAGACACCAATGCCACGCCTCTGCTGGAGTGGATGGGGCCGATCCCGGAACAGCTCGCTGAGCTTCAGGGGCCGACCTTGCAGACGGTCGCCCGCCGCACCGAGGTCGTGCCCTGCAACTGGAAGGTCACCGCAGAGGCGTTCTTGGAGGTGTACCACTTCCGGCACATCCACCAAAAAGACGGTGACAGCCACCTCGACAACCGGGGCGCCACCATGGGGCTGCTCCCCAACGGGTGCTCGCGCATGGTCACCCCATTCTCAGGATCGTCCTACAAGAACCTCGGAATGGAGACCTGGGACGACTGGAAGCACTGGGAAGTTCCGGGCTTCATCGATATCCCCACGGTCAATCCGATGGTGCGCTGCACCTCATCGGCATACTCGATCTTTCCGAATCTGATCACACCTATCGCGGCCTACGGTTTCCCCTTCATCACCTTCTGGCCGATCGACAAAACAACCACCCGCATCGACTGGACGCACTACGCCCCACTCGACTTTGATCCGTCCAATGGACTTCCGCCCCACTGGGAGGCTCGGATGGAGAACTTCGATCGCATCATGGGTGAGGACTTCGAAAATATGGCGCCGATGCAGCGCTCGCTCGAATCGCCTGCGATGCGGGGCGTGCCGATCAACTACCAAGAGCGTCGTATCTGGCACTTCCATGAAGAGGTCGACCGGATGATCGGCATCGACCGCATCCCTGAACACCTGCGGGTGGAGCAGTTGATGGCGCCCTACGTGGGCGACTGACGATCTAACCCACTACATACCGGCCGGTAGGTCGTCGCGATGGGGAGCCGACTACGGTGCGGTTCATGACACGCCTCAACCTTTCAGCCGACGAGTTGCTGACCACCACCCGCGCCGTCCGAAAGCGCATGGACTTCGACGCGCCAGTCGACCCAGCCCTGGTCCGCGAATGCCTCGAGATCGCTCTGCAATCACCCACCGGTTCGAATATGCAGGCCTGGCAGTGGCTGGTTGTCACCGATGCCGACAAGCGCGCCGCACTCGCCGACCTCTACAAGCAGGGCTGGGAAATGTATGTCGGCATGGAGGGATCGGTCTCGTCGGCGTACAAGGGTGACGACGCCGACCGCATCGCACAACAGGACCGCGTGCTCGACTCGGCCACCTACATGGCGGAGAACTTTCACCGCATCCCGGTGATGCTCATCCCCATCCTCCCCGGACGGCTCGACGGCCTGCCCAACATGGCGGCGGCATCGATGTACGGCTCAATCCTTCCCGGCGCCTGGAGCTTCATGCTCGCCGCCCGGGAACGAGGACTGGGCACCTCGTGGACAACGATCCACCTCATGTTCGAACAGCAGGCCGCCGAGATCCTCGGCATCCCCTACGAGGAGTTCACCCAGTGCGCCCTCATCGCCTGCGGCCAAGCCATCGGCACCGAATTCAAGCCGGCGAAGCGCCCACCGCTTGACACCGTGCTGCACTGGGACTCATGGGGCGGGTCCGCATCATGACCCCACTGGAGACCGTCAACGAGTTCATTCGTCGCATCGAAGCCCGCGATGTGGCAGCCGCGGTCGAACTGGTGAGCGAGGACTGCGAGTACGACAACGTGCCCATGGGCAAAGTGTTCGGCCGTGATGCGATCCTGGGTGGGCTTGGCCCCTTCGTCAGCGTCTGCGATGAGGTCGAATGGAAGGTGTTCCGCGAGGCCGAGAACGGCCACCTCGTCTTCAACGAGCGTTTCGACCGCTTCGGCAACAACGGCAAGTGGATCGAGGTACCAGTCACCGGGGTGTGGGAGGTCCACGACGGCCTCATCACCTTGTGGCGTGACTATTTCGACTTGGCCACGTACCGGAACCAAGCGTGAACGTCCGACTTGTCGCCATCGACGTCGATGGCACGCTGGCCCGTTCCGACGGATCCATCGCGCCGGAATCGATCACCGAACTTGAGAGGGTCCGTGCCGCCGGCGTCACCGTCGTGATCGCCACAGGCCGCCCATGGCTTGTTGTTGAGCGCACCGCGGCTGAGGTCGGACATGTCGACCATGTGGTGTGCTCCAACGGTGCGGTCGTGACCAAATGGCCTGATGGTCACTTCGAACGCGATATCTACCTCGATAACGACGTCGCCGAAGCGGTGGTCAATCGACTTCGTGATCGGATTCCCGGTATCGGAATCGGGTTCGAACTCGCCAAAGGCGCCAAGGCCGAGCGGGGCTTCGCCGACCGACTGCCACCCGGGGTGCCGATGGGTCCGCCCGTCGCCGACATCTTGGATGTGCTCCCGCGCCTGGTCCGCAAGATGATGGTGTGGCACGACGACTACAACGACCGCACCCACCACCTGCAGATCATCGTCCAAGAGGCGCTCGAGCAACGGGCCGTTGCGCTGACCTCCGGCCTGCCTTTCATCGAGGTGTCGCCTGTTGGCAACGACAAGTCAGCAGCTCTCGACGACCTCTGCGCTCAACTCGGAATATCACCAAGCGAGGTGGTGGCCTTCGGCGACGAGCACAACGACGTGGGCATGATCTCGTGGGCCGGCATGGGCGTCGCGATGGGCAACGCTGTCGACGCGGTCAAAGCCGTTGCCAACCGCATCGGCCCGACCAACGACGAACATGGCGTTGCGCGAGTGCTCGCTGAACTGGTGCCCTGACCGCAAGAGGTCAGCGCATTGAACCCCACCACTGCGCTACCTGTGCGGCGTAGCGCTCGTGATAGGTCATGAACAACTCAGTCGGGTCGGCTGGCAGAGCCGACGACTCGGTCGGTGGCAGCGGGCTCGCTCCGTCGATCGGGTCAACCCACTCAAGACGTAACCCGGCAACCACCTCACCGATGTTGGGTGACGCCGACTCGTGGTGATCACTCACCTGATGGGTGATGAACGAATTGAAGTCCGTGAACGACAACAGCGTGTAGTAACTGCTCGGCTCAGCGCCGCGCCAGTACTCGTACCGCAAGACATCCGTCTCCAGCCGATGAGTGGCCTCGTACAGCTCTTTGGCAATGGCCTCAAAGCGCTCCTCTGAGCCGGGCTTTACCGTTATGTGCGCAAGGATCGTGGCCATCGCATCACCTCGACAAGATGGTGACACCCGAGATGCCCGGCGCACCGTACACGTGCGTGTAGGCCACCTTGGGATCATTCGGCACCTGCCGGGCACCCGCGTCACCGCGCAACTGCAAGACGTTCTCGTACACCTGGCGCAGGCCTGACGCGCCGATGGGCTCGCCATTGGCAAGACATCCGCCATCGGTGTTGATGGGCAGTCGACCGCCGATCTGGGTCTCACCCATCTGCAGCATGTGTTCTTGCTCACCGTGCTCGCAGAAGCCGTTCTCGGCCATGTGCATGATCTCCGCACCGGACTCGGTGTCTTGTAACTGGGCGACGTCGATGTCTTCTGGTCCAAGACCAGCTGCCTCGAACGCGGCCTGCGACGCGTCGACGGTGGGACCAGCGTTGTGCTCGATCGACAGCGATGGCGCGAGCACTTCGAAGCTGCCGAAACGACGCGACCGCACCACAGCCGAGCGCAGGAAGATCGGCTTGTCCGAATATTTATGTGCCTGATCGGCACGACACAGAATCAGTGCCACGCCGCCCTCACCGGGCGAGCAGAACATGTACTGAGTCAGCGGGTACGACAGCATGGCCGACTCGAGAACTTCGGCTTCCGACAGCGGCTTGCGCCGCCATGCCATGGGGTTCAACGA
>RFST01000108.1 GCA_009923855.1 Actinomycetota bacterium | reverse complement strand
GCCGTAGCGCTGGATGACACCGATGTGGAGCAGGTGCGGACCCAACTGACATTCCGGTTAGTGGACTCACCGGTGGAGGTTCGCAACCTGCTCGGCCTTGATGACACCCGACGTGAGCAGTTGCGCGACGCCATCGCTCAGGGAGGCCCTCCCGCTGCCGCCCATCTGGTGGACACTGCATGGGTCGAACAGTTCGCGGTTGTCGGTGATGCCGCATCGGCGCACGACGAGATTGTGCGGCGATGCGACGTCGCCGGTGTTGATGAGTTCATGGTGCCGGTGAACGACGTCGGTGACCTGTCGGCGATGACCGCCCTGGCGCCATCCACGACATAGCCACCGTCCGTGACGTCGCCAGAGTCGAGCGCCAATGGCTGGTCACCGCTCCAGTGGGTGCGCTCACTCAGTCCAGTAGGTGATGTCGCTGCGGCGACCATCCTCGTGCACCCAGGCCAGACCAATTGTCGGACCGCCGCAGGCGACCTCAGGGTCGGGGGATGGCAGCACCGTGATCTCCACCGTGTCGGCCACATCACGAACATCGAGGATCGCGGCATTGCAGTACCCGTCAGAGCCCGACGTCGACACCTTGAACCGTTCGAGACCCTCAGGTCGTTGCTCGACAACGATCACCCGCTCGCCGCTGCCCGCGCCGATACGCACCGAGCGGATCGACAACATCTCAAGTTCGGTGGAGATGACCTCACCGGTGGCCATGGCCGATGCATCCGTGGTCTCAGGAACAGTCGTGTCCTCGGTAACCGTCACCGATTCGGTTGTCGTGGGTTCGGTTGTCATGGATTCGATCGTGGGTGGTTCAGTCGTTGTGGGCTCAGCCGTCACGGGCTCAGCCGCGGCCGGCGTCGTCGTCTCTGGCACGGCCGTTGACACCTCAGCGTCCTCGGCGGTGTCATCGGCCACAGCGGCAGCTGTCGTGTCGGTGGTATCCGTCGCTGCGTCATCGTTCGATCCGCATGCAGTGGATCCCAGCGCAAGAGCGGCAAGGACGAGTGCGGTGAGGGGTGTACGTCGTGTTCTCATGCCTCCTAGATGATCGTGAACGCGACATCTCGCACAAATCTGGGAGATGCTTCGCGCCCGTTCTCTGCGATGGCCGCTGCGTGCTCCACCTTCCAACATCACGACGGTTCTCAGTACCGTCGGTTCATGCAGATCGTTCCGGGTACCACTCATGCCATCGTCACTGGGGCAGCCTCCGGGCTGGGACGCGCCACCGCGATCGCCCTGGCCGAGGCCGGTGCCCTCGTCAGCGTGTTCGATATCAACGACGGCGAGGGCACCGCAGTCGCCGACCAAATCGGTGGCATGTTCCACCATGTCAACATCACCAGCGAAGACAGCGCCGTCGGCGGATTCACCGATGCCCGAGCAGCTTTCGGACAAGAACGCATCTTGGTGCACTGCGCAATGACGACCCGCGGTGGGAAAACAGTTGGACGCGACCGGGCAACCGGTGGATGGACCCGCATGTCGACCGAGGACTACGCCTTTTCTGCGATGGGCATCTTGGTGGCCAGTTATCGCATGGCATCGATCTCGGCACTCGGCATGGTGGAGAACGCCAAACCGAACGACGACGGCGAGCGCGGGGTCATCACCCTCACCGCCTCCATCGCCGCCGAAGATGCCCAGGTGGGCCAGGTTGCCTACGGCTCATGCAAAGCAGGCGTGAACGGTCTCGTGCTTCCGATCGCACGTGACCTCATGGATCAGGGCGTGCGATGCAATTCGATCATGCCCGGCATCATGTCCACTCCCCCGGTGCACGCTCTGCCAGACAAGGTGTTCCAAGTGCTGAACGACTCGGTGCCGTTCCCGAAACGACTTGGCAAACCCGAGGAGTATGCCTCACTCGTGCTCGAGTTGGTGCGCAACAGTTACTTCAACGGGCAGAACATCCGCCTCGACGGTGCAGTGCGGATGCCGCCACGTTGACCCCCGACTGTCACACCCCGTGCACATACCGCCGGGATCGAATCCGCCATCCGGCATCGGTGCGCACCACCTCGTCGCTGTAGCGGCCGTAGAACACCCCGGTGGGATCACGCGGATCCGACGGGCCGCTCGGGTAGATCCCCCGTGATGCCAGATGCACGACTTCGGTGCCATCGGCGGTCACGTCGACGGACTCGACATAGATGTTCGTCATGATGTGCGCGCCGGGGTGCACATCGGATCGCCCCATGAACTCCATGATCGCGTCGATGCCCTCAAGCCGGATCCGCCCGACCATCTCCCACACCGCGTCGTCGGTGAACACGGCGCGCAGGCGTTCGGGCTGCAACAGATCGAGTGCGTCGGCGTACTTGCCGGGCAGTTCCATGATGTCGAGACGGTCGTCGGTGCTGAGTGCCATGACGTGACCGTAGTAACCACAATGGTCCGACCCCTGTGTTGGAGTCGGACCATTGTCAGATGGTGGCGGGGGCGGGATTTGAACCCGCGACCTTCGGGTTATGAGCCCGACGAGCTACCGAACTGCTCCACCCCGCGGCGAAGTTGTCTGTGGGCGAGTGTACGAGGCACGACCCACGCCGACAACCGGTCAGGCGGGAAGCGCTGCCCGGTCCGCGTTGCGGCGGATCGCCTCGACCATCTCTGCCCAGCGCGTGGGTGGCAGGTCATGCCCCATATCAGGGAACATCAACAGGCGCGCCCCAGGAACGGCCTTTGCCGTGGTCACGCCGCCGCTGGGACGCACCAACGGATCGACCAGGCCGTGCATCACGAGTGTTGGCGTGCGGACCGCATGCAGTGCAGTGGTGCGGTCACGACTGGCGAAGATCGCCGCGGACTGCCGCGCCGTGCCCTCCACTCGGATCGACCGTGCGATGGCTGCCTCCACCTGGGCGACGATGAGGGCATCATCGGTGGCCGGGCCCGAAATCCACCGCCACGTCTGCAGAGCGTTGTCGCGCACCGCGGCCGGATCGGAGGGGTCCGGGTCACCGAGACGGGCAACTTTCACCGCCAGTTTCGGATCGATCAACCCATGGCGCTTATCACCGGTGTGCGACATGATCGAGGTCAACGAGGACACCGCCTCAGGCCATCCAATGGCGAGTTCTTGGGCGATCATCCCACCCATCGACATCCCCACCACATGGGCGGGCCCCACGTCGAGGGCCTCCAATAACCCAGCCGTGTCGGCCGCCATATCCCCGATGGTGTACTGCGAGCGCACCGGGCGTCGCGCCAGTGCCTTCACGAGGTCGCGCCGCGACATACCCGGACCAGAGAACTCGGTGGACAGTCCCGCATCGCGATTGTCGAACCGAATCACCTTAAATCCAGCCGCGACGAGCAGATCGACGAACGGCTGCGGAAAGTCGATCAACTGCATGCTCAGCCCGCCGATCAGCACCAACGGGTCCCCATTGCCTTCCACGGTGTATTCGATGTCGATGCCGTTTGCCCTCACCTGTGCCATAGGGCGATGCTACGACACACGCACCACCGCCGGATCACGGCGATCGGGTACGGTGCCAGTAGCGATATGGCCGGATTCAAAAAGCGCACCAAGAAAGATCTCGACAAGATGGCGGGCTTCCGTTCACGCACAACAAAGGATCTTTCCCAACTGGTTGATCGAGTGGATCGTCTGGCCAGCAGGGTGGACGAGTTGGAAACCGAACGCGCCGATCTCGCTCAGAAACTCACCGCGCTCACCGACCGTGCCGAGATGATCGATACACGGGTCAGCTCTGTGAGCGGAGAACTCGCCCGCCAACTCGATGAACTCGGTCGCGAACTCGACGGTGCTACCGATTCCGCGACGATCACCGCAGCCCTTGACGAAGTCCGCACCGCGCAAACACGTCTCGCTAATGAACAGGCTCGCCATGCCATTGCATTCCGCGCTGACATCGCGATCCTCATCGAACAACTACGCCGCTGAATCCGCTCCTCATCCAGCATTTGGGGCCCCGCTGGTTGCGGCTGCTCTAGTTCTGGAGCGACTCGATCGCCGCCTGGATGTAGGTCTCCGCCAGCCGGATCGTCTCCTGGTAGCCACCGAGGTCACCGTCGCGCAGCAGGCGATCGGCTTCGGCGAAGAGCGCATCGGCCTGCAACAACAACTCCGCCGTGTCGGCCCGCTCATCGGGTGTTGCCGGCACCTCGAGTGATGGAGTGTCGTCGATATCAGGCTCGGTATCAGGATCGGTTGGCGTCGGGGTGGGATCGTCAACTGGCTCCTCGCCGTCAGCCACCACCCGGTCGGTGATATCGGCATCAAAACCCGGGAAGAGGTCCGCGAAGGCAGTCTCCAAGTCGGCGGCGAAGGTCGCCTGATCGTCATAGGACACGATGACGAAGCGGTATTCGGTGATGCCGTCGATGGCCACGTAGAACGGCCGGACATACACGAGACCGTCAGCCACAGGCAGCAACTGCATATCGCCAAAGAGCACATCGGTGCCCGACTCATCGTTGTCCTGCAGGGTGATCTCACGGCTGATCAGTTGCTCGGATTCCGCCTGTGTCGCCACTCGGAACGGGCCTGCCGGCAGCGGCTCTTGGGTCACTTCATAGGTAATGAGTTGTCCGTAGGTGTCGGGATCGCTCGACGCCGTCATGTACGCCTGCAACTCGGTGCGTTGATCATCGGTGGAGAACGGCACGAAGGGCCGCAACAACACGAACTCCTCCGCGCCGGTCACCCCGTTTCGGAACAGGGTGTAATACGGCACAAAACGCTGGGTATTGGTTTCAGTCGCAAACTCTTCGGTACTCGACGCCACCGATGTGGCGGCCAACGTGTCGCCACGCGGCTGACTCGACGGCGCCTGCGCCACCGACCACGCGCCGGTGCGTTGGAAGAAGTCCTCCGGAGGGATTTGGTACTTCGAATACAGATCTGTCTGAACCCGGAACAAGTCCTCGGGGTAGCGCAGATGCTCCGCCAACTCGTCAGGCATCTCCGACACCGGCGTGAACAAATCGCCGAAGGCCGACGACCAGGCCGCAAGGATCGGATCGTCTGAATCCATCGCGTAGAAGGTGACCTCGCCCGTGTAGGCGTCAACTGCCACCTTCACCGAGTTGCGGATGTAGTTGTCGTCACGATCGATGCCAGTGCTGCGCGTCAACTGCACATTGCCGACCGACTGTGCGTAGGGATAGCGACCCGTCGATGTGTAGGCGTCGAGCACCCAGGTCACCCCGCCGTTGACCGCAACCGGATACGGATCGCCGTCGTAGTCGAGGAACGGCGCAAGCTTGTCCACCCGGTCGACGATGGAGCGCACCAGCAGCAGCTGCGAGTCGCCGTTGATCGCACCCGATCCCAAAATGTTGTAGTCGAGGAACGCCAAGGCCGCGACTGCGCGGCGGAACCCCGACATCTCGATGCCGGCCGTTCCCTCATACGACGCTGACGAGCCCTCACAGGCTGTCTCGGCAACATCGGTGTTGGCAATCGCGTAGCCATCCAACGATGGCGAGAAATACAGAGCGGGTTCGGTGAGTTCGGGCGTGCGATAGTCGGGACGCAACGATGTGGTGACCCGATTCACCGGCGCCATCACAAGGCCGCAACCGCGGGTCGACACGAGGTGGAGACCCTGCCACGACTTGTTCGGGATGCCATCAAGGTCGAGTTCGCGCGCAGCCATCAGCACCTGTTCGCGCTCGCCATCGATCACATAGCGATCGACATCGAGGTCATCGATGCGCAGACCAGCGACCTCGCCACGGTCGATCGCAAAACGCGACAGCAACAATCCGGGTGTCAACAGCCGTACGTTGTTGATCGCATCGAGATCGCCTTCGACCTCAGCGGTAGTGAGCGAGGAGAACGACACCGGCTCAGTCGCTACTGCGTCGAGACCCATCGCGGCGCGGGTGGCCTCCACGTTGCGAGCAATATACGGCGCCTCGCGCTCTTCCTGGTTGGGACGCACCACCAGCGACTGCACCAACGACGGATAGGCCACGCCGCCACCGATCGACACCACCAGCCACAGCACCGACGCCAACAGAGGGAAGCGCCAGCGATTGGTCCAGACCGTCGACAGGTAGAGAACACCGGTGAGTGCGGCCACCAGGACCAGCAGCATCAGCGCTGGCAGTTGCGCATTGACCACGGTGTAGGTGGCACCTTGAACGAATCCCCGTTGATCGTTGGTGAGGTCGAACCGGCTCAGCCAGTAGTCGACAGCGCGGAGGAACGCCAGCAGGGCGAGCAGCACCGCCACGTGGACTTTCGTCGCGCGCAGCACGGTGGGCAACGCATTGTTCTGGATGATCACGCCACCGTTCAGCAGGTGCGTCACCAATGTGAGCAACAGCACCACGATCATCGCGGCAAACAACCAGTCGAGAACGAACGACAAGAACGGCAACTGGAACACGTAGAAGCCGACGTCGGCGCCAAATTGCGGATCCTCAACACCGAAGTCCTGCGAATTGCGGAACAACAGCCAGTCCTGCCACTGCTGGGTGGCCGGCAGCGACAACAAGATGCCGAGCACCACCGCAGTTGCATAACGCACCAGGCGCAAGCGCCGACCGAACAGGTCGTGGAAACGCTGCACATACGGGTTCGTGCCCACAGCAGGCACCTCCGGAGCAGACCGGTCGGCCAGCCACAGGTTCACGCCCGCGACGACGACGAACACCACAAAACACATCGCAAAGAGCAGCACCTTGGCGCTCAGTTGGCCCCAGAACACATCAGTGCGCCCAAGGCCGTCATGCCACAGGTAATCGATGTAGAAGCCGGCGATGCCTCGTCCAAAGACGAGCACCAAGAAGAACAGGGCTGCCAAGATCCCAACGATCAACCGAGGGTTGACACGACGAGAACGGCGGGGAAGGTCCG
>RFST01000107.1 GCA_009923855.1 Actinomycetota bacterium | reverse complement strand
ACCCATGATTACGGGTGGGGCTCAGCCATCGACGTCGCGACATCGTCACGCTCGCTGAGCCTGCTCTGGTCGACCCTGATCCTCGCTGTCGCTGTCACCATCACCACCGTGGCCATTGCGCTGCCCGTTGCATGGCTCACCGTGCGCACCGACCTACCCGGACGGCGGATCTGGGCGGTGCTGACCGTCTTACCGCTCGCAATTCCCACCTACGTCGGGTCATGGGCAATCATCGGTGCGCTCGGCCCACGCGGCATGCTCGCCAACATCCTCTCGGTCGACAGTATCCCGTCGCTGTACGGCTTCTGGGGGGCATGGGCTGCTCTCAGCCTGTTCTCCTACCCCTATGTTCTCCTGACCGTGCGAGCCGCCTGGTCGCGGCTTGATCCCGGCCTCGAAGAGGCGAGTCGGATGCTCGGCCGCTCACCGCGGGCCACCTTCGTGCACATCGTGTGGCCTCAGTTACGCCCGGCCGTTGTCGGCGGGTCATTACTCGTGGCGCTGTACACGCTGAGCGACTTCGGTGCGGTGGCGATGATGCGCTACGACACGTTCACCCGTGCCATCTATGTGCAGTATCGCGGCGCTCTCGATCGAGGCGCTGCAGCCGTGCTCGGGCTCATGCTGGTGATCCTGACCATCGTGGTTCTGAGCGGCGAACAGCGTCTGCGACGCCGCGAGAGCCTGCATCGGCTCCACGGATCGGGGGCGCGCGCACCCCGTCGAGTCGAACTCGGCCGAGCTCGTTGGGTTGCGCTCGCCGGTCTCGGCACATTGGTCACGCTGTCGTTGGCGGTGCCGCTCGGCGTGATCGGCTACTGGTTGGTGCGTGGACTACGCGCGAACGAACCGGTGTGGCCGGGCTGGAATCTGATGACGAACAGCCTGAGCGTGTCGCTCGCTGCCGCCGCGATCACCACCGTGGCAGCCATCCCGGTGGCCGTGTTCGCCCGCCGTTCCCCCGGCCGCCTCGCACGCATCGTGGAACGCCTGTCGTGGTCTGGTTATGCGCTACCGGGCATCGTGGTCGCACTGGCGCTGGTGTACTTCGGTGCGCGAGTGGTGCCGTGGGCGTATCAGACCACCGCAATGCTCGTCTTCGCCTACGCCGTGTTGTTCCTCCCCCAAGCCGTTGGCGCCATACGCGCCTCACTGCTGCAGGTGACGCCAAGCGTGGAAGAAGCATCGCTGCTGCTCGGCGCGGATCGCCGAACAACATTCCGTCGGGTGCTGCTGCCGCTGCTACGTCCCGGGCTCGGCGCTGGTGCCGGACTTGTGTTCCTCACCACCATGAAGGAGTTGCCCGCCACCTTGTTGCTGTCGCCAACCGGTTTCTCAACCTTGGCCACACGAGTGTGGAACGCCACAAGCGAAGGGTTCCTTGGCCGCTCCGCTGGGCCTGCACTGGCCCTGGTCCTGCTGTCATCGGTGCCGATGGCTGTGCTGCTGGCACGAAATGAGTTGCGCGCCAGCCGACCCGTGGCCCCCGACGAAGATCACTCAGCGGCAAAGGCCGGCGACGCCGACCCATCACAGCTGAGCCTCACGCGCTGACCGCGCTGTACCCGCGGATTGCCCGGCGCTCGGCTTGCCAGTCGGCGACCATCGTCGAGATCGACTTGCACCATGTGGTCGTGGCCGAAGTACTCCACATTGCCCACAACGCCGATGCCGTGATCATCGGCGGTGACAACAAGGTGCTCGGGCCGCACCAGCACGTCGACCGCACCGGTGAGCGCGTCGCTCAACGGCACCGCGCCAATCAACGTGTCGGCAGTTGTACCGGTCGCTGTTCCCGGCACGAAATTGGCGTCCCCGACGAACGCCGCGACCCACGCCGACACCGGATGCTCGTAGATCGCCGCCGGGGCATCGAACTGTTCGATATGGCCGTCGTGCATTACCGCAACCCGATCTCCCAGCACGAATGCCTCCTCCTGGTCGTGGGTGACGAACACGGCCGTAATTCCCAGACCGGTCAGCAGCCGATGTACCTCGGAGCGCACCTGCACTCGCAGGCCGGTGTCGAGATTGGAGAACGGCTCATCGAGGAGCAGCACCGAGGGTTGCGGTGCTAGCGCGCGTGCCAAGGCAACTCGCTGTTGCTGCCCGCCGGACAAGGTGGCCGGCATGCGCTCGTGCAGACCAGCCAAACCCACCATCTCCAACGCATCGGCCACACGACGTTCACGGTCGGCGGCGCGTCCGAGCCCGTAGGCCACGTTGTCGCCCACACTCATATGGGGGAACAGCGCCCAGTCTTGGAACACCATTCCCACACGCCGACGCTCTGGACGCTCGTGATGACCCGCGGTGGCCACCACCCGATCATCGAGAGTGATCTCACCACCGGCAATGCGCTCCAAGCCGGCGATGGAGCGCAACAGGGTTGTCTTTCCGCAACCGCTCGGGCCAAGCAGGGCCACCACCTCGCCCGGTGACACATCAAGGTCAATGCCGTGCAAGACCTCCACGCCATCGAAGGCCGTGCGCACGCCAGTGGCCAGCACGCGGCCGCCCGAAGATCCACCGACCGGCATGGCGGGACCGGGGCCAGCCGCGGCGTCGACGACGCGAGGGTCGACGGTGTTAGGCATGCCTCACAGTGTAGGGAGTGACCAGCACCGCTCCCCACTCCACCGCACGGACAGCAACCTGCGACACTTACACCGTGACGACCGAGAGCTCCACCCCCGTCGGCCTACTGGAGGGGATTGCCACCTGCCGATCCATCCGCCGCTACACCGACGAACCAATCGGCGATGACGATCTGCGCGACATCTGTTTTGCTGCCACGCGGGCGCCATCTGGTTCGAACCGCCAGCCATTCCGGTTGATGGTCTTCCGGGACGGTGACCGCGCCGCAGCGGTGAAGGGCATCATCGCCAGCGGCGCGCAACGCCTGTGGGCCGACAAACGTGTGCGTGACGGCTACGACGAGGGTTCAGGGTCACGCGACGACTCACCCAAGGCGCGCATGGCGCGCACGATGGAGCACTACGTCGACAATCTTCACCGGGTGCCCGTGCTGATCCTGCCGTGCCTGGTGCGGTACCGCGAACCCACGCCCACCGAGGGCGCCTCGGTGTATCCCGCCTGCCAGAACCTTCTGTTGGCGGCTCGTGCACTCGGCTATGGCGGAGTGCTCACCGGTTTCCAACAGTATGTGGAGACGGAATTGCGCGAATATCTCGCCCTGCCGGACGAGGTTGCGATCGCCGCCACCATCACCCTCGGACGCCCTGCCGGGAACCATGGTCCCGTGCGCCGCCGGCCGATGTCGGAACTGGTGTACGGCGACACCTGGGGGCAGAGCGCCCCTTGGGCCGTGGACCCTGACGGCACACCGGTGATGACCAACCGTTTCGGCGCCTGAACCATCGCTCCTCGGCAGCGAAAAAGCCGAACGGGGAGGCCAGTGGCCTCCCCGTCGACATGTTGACCCGCGTCAGGTGATCAGCTGCACCCCGATGTGGAACCACACGACGGGCAGGCGTGGCAGGAACCCGCGCGCACCATGTGCACACCGCACTGCATGCACATCGGCGCATCCACCGGGCGCACCGCACCACGAGCAGGTGTGTTGTCCTCGACCGTGGGCGCAATCGCACCCGACTCGAGGCCAGCGGCCAGTTCCGCAGCCGACGGGATCGACTTCGGATCGGGTGCGATCTCTGAGCCTGCCGATGACGCGATGGCTGTCTCGTCCACACCCGGCAGCGTGGGCTGGGTGCGCTCCTCGACCGAGAAGATCCCGAGTTCCGCCCGCTCGTCGTAGGTCATGTACTCGAGGGACAGACGCCGGAACAGGTAGTCCATGATCGACCCGGCGAAGCGAATATCGGGGTCGTCGGTCATGCCGGCCGGCTCGAACTTCATGTTCGTGAACGCCTCGACGAACGCGCGCAACGGCACGCCGTACTGGAGGCCGTAGCTGACCGACTTGGCGAAGGCATCCATGATGCCCGCAAGCGTTGACCCCTGCTTCGACACCGTCAGGAAGATCTCACCGGGCTGGCCGTGCTCGTACTCGCCAACCGTGGCAAAACCCTTGCAGTCCGCGACACGGAACTCGAACGTCTTCGACACGCGGGTACGTGGCAACTTCTGGCGAACCGGCTGGTGCACCACACGCTCAATCACCTGCTGCACGGCCTCTTCGGCGGCGTCGGTGGCATCGGATGACTCACCATCTTTCTTCGCCGTCGACAGCGGCTGACCCACCTTGCAGTTATCGCGGTAGATCGCCACGGCCTTCAGACCGAGACGCCAACCGAGAAGATGCAATTCCTCGACATCTTCAACGGTGGCCTCCTCGGGCATGTTCACCGTCTTGGAGATGGCACCCGACAGGAACGGCTGCACCGCACCCATCATGCGCACATGGCCCTCGTAGTGGATGGTGTTGTCGCCCATCGAGCAGGCGAAGACGCTGAGGTGCTCGGCCGCGAGGTGCGGGGCCCCGAGAATTGACTTGTTCTCATCGATGTAGGCGATGATGTCGTCGACCTGCGACTGGTCGTAGCCGAGGCGGGTCAGCGCGCGAGGAATCGTCTGGTTGACGATCGACATGGTGCCGCCACCGACCAGCTTCTTCATCTTGACCAGACCGAGGTCGGGCTCGATGCCGGTGGTGTCACAGTCCATCATCAAACCGATGGTGCCGGTCGGCGCGAGCACGGTGGCCTGCGCGTTACGTACGCCGTACACGTTGCCGTCACGCACGGCGGCCTCCCATGCCTGCTGCCCAGCGGCCAACAGGTCGGCCGGCACGTGCTCCGCGCCGTCGATGTCGTAGGAGGCATCGCGATGCATACCGAGAACGCGCAGCATGTGCTCGGAGTTGTCGTCGTAGCCCTCGAATGGGCCCATGCGGGCCGCCGTTCGGGCGCTGATCGCGTAGGCGTGACCGGTCATCAACGAGGTGAGGGCGCCTGCCCATGCACGGCCATCTTCAGAGTCGTACGCGTGGCCCAGCGCCATCAGGAGCGCGCCGAGGTTGGCGTAGCCGAGACCCAGCTGACGGAAGCGCAGGCTGTTGCGGCCGATTTCCTCAGTCGGGTAGTCGGCACGACCCACGAGAATCTCCTGGGCGGTGAACATGACCTCGATCGTGTGGCGGTACGCATCGATATCGAACGTGCCGTCGTCGGACAGGTACTTCAAGAGGTTGATCGATGCCAGGTTGCAGGCCGAGTTGTCGACGTGCATGTACTCCGAGCAGGGATTCGAACCGTTGATCTTCCCGTCGTTGTGAGCGGTGTGCCAGCGGTTGATGGTGGAGTCGTACTGCAAACCGGGATCGGCGCACTCCCATGCGGCCTCGGCCATCTGACGCCACAGGTCGCGTGCGCGGATCGTCTCGATGACCGAACCATCGGTGACCGCGGTCAGGTTCCAGTCGGCATCGTCGACAACGGCCTGCATGAACTCGTCGGAGACGCGCACCGAGTTGTTGGCGTTCTGGTACTGGATCGAGTGTGAGTCGGCACCGTCGAGGTCCATGTCGAAGCCCGCATCGCGCAACACGCGCGCCTTGCGCTCTTCTTTCACCTTGCACCAGATGAACTCTTCGACATCGGGGTGATCGACATCGAGCATCACCATCTTGGCGGCGCGACGCGTCTTGCCACCAGACTTGATGGTGCCGGCCGATGCATCGGCGCCACGCATGAAACTGACTGGCCCCGAGGCGGTGCCGCCGCCCTCGAGGAGTTCCCGCGACGAGCGGATGCGCGACAGGTTCACGCCTGCGCCAGAACCGCCCTTGAAGATCACGCCCTCTTCGCGGTACCAGTTGAGGATTGAGTTCATTGTGTCGTCGACCGCGAGAATGAAGCACGCGCTGGCCTGCTGGCGCACACCGGGCACACCGATGTTGAACCACACCGGGCTGTTGAAAGCCGCTCGTTGGGTCACGAGGATGTACTTCAGTTCGTCGAGGAAGGTGCGGGCCTCGTCGTCATCAGCGAAATAACCGCCCTCGCGGCCCCACAGCGTGATTGTGTTCGCCACCCGGTCGATGACCTGGCGGAGCGATGACTCCCGCTCCGGGGTGTCGAGGGTGCCGCGGAAATACTTCTGCGCGACGATGTTGGTGGCATTGACCGACCATGAAGCGGGGAACTCGACACCGAGTTGCTCGAAAGCCACCGAACCATCACGCCAGTTGGTGATGCGCGCGTCGCGCGACTCCCACACCACTTCGTCATACGGGTCGACGCCGGGCGAGGTGAACAGCCGGCTGATCCCAATGGTGCCGTCAGGCGGAGCCAGTGGTGCAAGTTCTTCAGGTGCCAGTGACATGTTCACTCCTCGGTTCTTTCTCCGGCCGCGCCGGTATTCGCTCACGGCCGTGACCGCTATGTGGTGCTGTTGCCGGAGCGGGAGGCCCTCAGGATCCCCGGCACAACATGTGGTGTTGTCTGTCGGACAGCTGGCCCTCAGACCCACAATCCGTTGTGTCCCGGATGACCGGGTTTGTCATTACATCACCGGAATTACACCAGTGTCAATTACCCACGCAAGAAATCCTCAACTGGAGCCGCCCCGCGGTCCAGCACCGTTCCGCAGTGGTGACATCACAGGTCCAGAGCCCCTCAAGCCCCAGGCCGTGCCGGCCACCTTCGACCGTGGTCGACACAACATCTGCGTCCGTGTGCCCCACCGCGGAACGGCGTGGACTGCACCCTAGAAACGTCACCCTGTGGATCGGAAGTGGACAACTGGAAAACTTCTGTGGACATCCAAGAAACTCTGGGGATGACCGTGGGGATGACGTCAATCGCTCGACATCTGCGCCCAGGACAACCGCTGCCATACTCCACGGGTGCCCGCTGCCGCGCCCCACGATGACGCCGATGCAGAACTCGAACACCTGCTCACCCTCTACACACAACCGCGTCCCGAGGGCCGACTGCAGGTGGAGTTGTGCATGGTTGCATCGCTCGATGGCACGATCTCGGTCAGTGGGCGATCAGGGCCACTCG
>RFST01000106.1 GCA_009923855.1 Actinomycetota bacterium | reverse complement strand
GGGCACGCCGACACGCTAGCGAGCCCGGCCGGTTGGTCTATGCAGTCGTTCCAAACGTCGCATCATTGATCGAGGAACGAGGCGACCTGCCCGCTCGCCAGACCGTCATGACGGTGCTGATCAGGCGCCCTCAGAGTAGGCGGCATCCGGGAGCGGCCGGACCCAATCGGTCGCGGCGGCGCCAAGCCGTCGCCCCGCATCGACAGCTGCGATGAGGTCACCGGTTCGGAACCAAGTGGACAGCGCCGCAGCAGCAAACGCATCACCACACCCCACAGTGGTACCGGCAACCGGACGTGCGTCGACTTGAAACCACTGGTCGATCCGATCGTTGCCACGACCATCGACAAGGAGAACACCTTTGGATCCGAATGTAACAATGAGTGTTCGACCGAGATCGGCCGCACGTGTGGCCAATTCGGTGACCTCGGCATCGTCAGGGTCGCCGGGCCAGCCGACGATTCCCAGTTCGAGGTGCGCCATTGTGGCGGAAAAGCGTTCACCGTTCATGTGTCGAAAACTCAAGAAGTCGCCGGTCCATCGCGCCCGCGACGTATCGGTCGGCTGGCGAGCAGTAACGGCATGTAGCGCTGCGTCCACAACGTCGACAAGCACGAAGTGGGTGGGTGTACCGCCCGCAATCAGATCTACCTCAACAGGGTTGAGTCGGAACTCGCTGAGAACGCCGTCGACGAAGCCGTCCATCAACGGCTGCCGGTCGTTATCAATGCGGATATCAATCGAGGACGGGACACCGGCAATGTGCCAGCCTTCGGTCACGGCGATGTTGTGCTTGGCGACGAAGCGATCGAAGGGTGTGGCGTGGTCTACAGCCACCCGCGAGAGCAAGGTGACTGGGTGCCCCACAGATCGCCAGTGGTAGGCCATGTTGAGCGCTCCGCCACCTGGTAACTCGACGGCCTCGTCGACATAGCGGTCGATGCTGGCTGGCCCGACAAGTTGAAGCGCTACCTGTTGCTGGCTATCGGGTGTCATCAGATGTTCCGCAGCGGCTCGTCGCGCATGTCGCCGAGAGCAAGGAAGCGGTCGTAACGGGCCTCGATCACTTTCGCCGTCTGCCAGAAGGCTTCGACCGAGAGATGCCCGCACCCCTCGCGATGAAACCACTCGATTGCGTTCGGTCGCGTCGTGATGAGCGCCGGGTCATGAACAGGTATCAGCGCCGGATTCAGCGGATAACCCGGTGAACGCGCGTCTCGAAGTTGGACGAGATAGTTGCCATAGAAGCCCGGGGCCCGATGCACCCGGTGCACCTCACCAGTGGTCAGGTCGGTCAGATCAACAAGAGATGGTGTGGCAGACGAATCGGTACCGCAGACATTGATGCCCTGCAGTTCGGCTATCACGCGGCGCACCGAGATGTCTTGATAATGGTTGGCAGTCGGTCCGGGCTGGGCATAGTCATTCTCCCAAATGTTGTCAACGCTGTGGTCGTAGACATTCCCGGCGGTTGAGGTCAACCACTTGACCACCTCAGGATGTTCGGCAAGGTAGACGCGGTAGGCCTGTTCGTATTCTGCAATCGCTTCGTCGAAACCGACCAGACGGCCGCGGACGACGAATCGCCACCGCCAACCGTCAGGGCCAAACCGATCGGAGAGAAGATCGTGGCGCCGCTGCTTGTCGTCGCCGCTGAAGCCGGGATGGCCGATGCAGATCCAGATATCAGAGAGGGCCTCGTCGTCTGTCCACATCGCTTCATCATCGCATGACACGATCGGTCGGGCCGCGACAACCGTCACCGACGAGGAGCCACATCATGAGTCACACTGCTCTGGGGGTACAGGCCTACGTCCCGGGGAACCTCGTGGAAGCGCTGCGCTCGGCGGGAACGCGGTTGTCCCCCACTTCACCCTCAGGTGGGGCCTCGAATGAGTCCCGCTCGGACGATTCGTCCTCTGACCTGCGGTGATGTAGTCGGGCTGGGGAGATTCGAACTCCCGACCTCTTGTCCCCCAGACAAGCGCGCTAACCAAGCTGCGCCACAGCCCGTATGTGGAAACCAGAGGCTAACGCCTGACAGGTCGGAACGCTCGCCCTCTCAGGCTCAGACGAACAGGTCGACGATGCGCCAAGCGAGATAGGCGATCAGAGCGACGACAAGCAGCTTGAAGTGCCAGGGTGCCCTTTCCTCCTCGAGGTGCTCGTTGGTGCGTCGCTCCTGAGCCTCGACATCAGATCCGCAGGTCGGGCAGGTGCCGTCGGCCTTGGTGGACGACGGGGTGAGGTAACGACCACAGGGTTCACACCATGGCATGGCACGTCACCTCCGCTTGACTCTGACGCGGACTTTGATCGGTGTCGCACCGAGGCCGAACTCGGTGCGCAGGCAGCGCTCAAGATAACGCAGGTGGTGCTGCGGAAGTTCCCGGTTGGCAAACAGGGTGAACGTCGGTGGATCGGTTGCGCCCTGCACGGCAAATAGCACCTTCGCTCCCCCACCCGCAGGTTGTGCCTGTTGAGCGGCCGCGATCACCTTGTTGACATCGGTGGTCGACACCCGTCGGTGGTACTGCGACACCGCCTCGGTGAGGAATGGATGCAGACGGTGCACGCCCTTACCGGTCAATGCAGAGACCTGTAGCACCGGGGCTTCACCGATAAAGGCAAGTCGCCGGCCCACCTCGGCGCGAATCTGTTCGCGTCGCTCGGCGTCCCCGGCGACCTCCCACTTGTTCAACAGCACCACAATGGGGCATCCCGACGCTTCGACTCTTTCGGCCAGACGCTGATCTTGACCTGTCACACCCTCGGTGGCGTCAATGACCAAGATGGCGATATCGGCATCGTCGATAGAGCGCAGGGCTCTGACCGCGGAGTAGTACTCCGCGGAGTCATCAATGCGGGACCGACGACGCATTCCGGCGGTGTCAACGAAAACGATTGGGCCATCCGGGGTTTCAACCAGCGTGTCGATCGAGTCCCGCGTCGTCCCGGACATGTCGTGCACGACAGATCGCTCATCACCGACGAGCCGGTTGAACAATGTGGATTTGCCGACGTTGGGACGGCCCACGATGGCGACCCGTGGCGCCTCAGGATGCTGCTCGGCGGTCTCTGCAACCTCGATCTCGTCATCGATGTCGACCGGTGCCGGCGTTGTGCCGAGACGCTCCACAACAACATCGAGCAGATCGCCGGCGCGACGGCCATGAAGTGCGCTGACGGGAAGGGCATCGCCGAGGCCAAGGCCCGAGAACTCCCAGAGTTCGCGTTCGCGTTGGTCGTTATCGGCCTTGTTGGCAACGACGAGTACGGGCACTCCAGCGCGTCGAAGCCACCGGGCAACAGCGTCATCGTCGGCGAGAGACCCGACGGACGCATCGACGATGAACAGCACGAGGTCTGCAGCCGCCACAGCATTCTCCACCTGCCGCGACACCTTCTCGTCGAGGTCGTCGCCGGAGGGCATCCACCCGCCTGTATCCATCACGCGGAATCGATGCCCGAGCCATTCCGCAGGCAGTTCCTTTCGGTCTCGAGTAATTCCCGGCCGATCCTCCACGATCGCCGCCTGCTCCCCGATGATGCGGTTGAAGAGCGTGGACTTGCCAACATTCGGCCGGCCGACGACAACGACCAGCGGTGTTCCGTCGTGAATCGTCTCTGATGTCATGGTTGCTCCTCGAGTGCTGCGCGCAACGCTGCCCCATCGGTGGCGACCACCTCGACCTGCCGTGGCAACTCGTCGAGGTGGGGGCCATCGAGAAACCGACCGTCGTCGGAGAGGCACACGTCGGGCAGAAGTATGCGGGCGTCAGCGTCGATCCCGGTCAGCACCCGGGCGATGTCGGAGGCACACATAAGGCCGGTGACGCCGGTATTGCCTCCGAAGTGCCGGTTCTCGACGGCATGGATGGTGATGTCGGAACGATCAAGGCTGCGCACGAGGGGCGTAATGACCCGCGCGCCGAGCTCGCCTGTGAGGATGTGAACCGGTCCCCGACGGTCGTGCCGGCGTGAGGGACCCAGCGTGACGGGTTGTGACCGCAGTCCGGTGTAGGCCGCCGGGTTTGCGGGCAGGTCAACCGCGGCGAAGAACCCCCGGCGGGTTCCGGTCGTCGTGTCGACAACGCCGTTGAATTCAGCCTCGAAGGTGCGCGCCATGCCGATGCCGTCTTCATGCATCGGGCATCCTTCGTAGGCATCGAGTGGCGGCATTTCTTTCTCGGCCACGACGTAGTACTCGTCGGCCGCGAAGAACATTGCACGTCCGAAGAGGTCACGACATACGTGTTGCCAGCGCTCGATGGTGTCGATGACCTGACGTGCTTCGTCCCGGCTGTGGGGGCGCATTGCTGCAGAGGGGTTAAAGCGTGAGACGCCGAGGGGAACGACGGCCACCGATGCGAGTTGATGGAACCGATCGACGATGCCGGCCATGGTGCGGTCAAGAACGCCGCCATCGTTGACCTCGGGACAGACCACCAGTTGGCCGCGAACCTCTATGTCGTTCCGCAAGAGTTCCGAGAGCCATCGCAGGCTCATTGCGCCGCGCCGGTTCTTCAACATTGTGCTGCGCGTTGATGCGTCGGTTGCGTGGATACTCACGTGCAGTGGCGAGAGGCGTTCGGTGATGACCCGCTCGAGGTCGGCCTCGGTGAAACGGGTCAAGGTGGTGAAGTTTCCGTAGAGGAAACTCAAGCGGTAGTCGTCGTCTTTCAGATACAGACTGCGACGCATGCCCTTGGGCAGCTGATGGATGAAGCAGAAGTCACAGTGGTTGTCGCAGGTTCTGACCCGGTCGAACACGGCGGAATGAACCTCAATACCGATGCTCTCGCCCATGAGACGTTCGATGTCAACGTCGAACTCAACTCCTTGACGAGTGACCGAGAGTTCCACTAATTCCTCGTCGATCGCCCATTGCCACTCGATGATGTCACGGGGAACACGACCGTTCACCCGCTGGATCTCGTCGCCGGGTTGAAGTCCGGCGCGATCGGCTGGTGACCCTTCAGCGACGGCGATCACTCGAGGACCAACCGCCGATGCGGCGCCGACATTCGCCATGGAGCGTCAGGCTACCTCTGCCCTGCTGTGGGTAGTGTTGACACCGATGACAGTCGATGGGGTCCTGCTCGCAGAACCGCGCGGCTTCTGTGCCGGTGTGGAGATGGCGATCAAGGCTCTCGCATGGATGGTGCGCTGTTTCGACCCGCCGGTGTACTGCTACCACGAGATCGTGCACAACCAGGTGGTGGTCGATCGTTTTCGTGATCGAGGCGTGATCTTTGTCGATTCGATCGACGAGGTTCCCGAAGGCTCGCCGATCATGCTCTCCGCGCATGGATCTGCGCCAGAGGTCGTGGCGACGGCGCGACGTCGGGGCAGCTTTGTTGTCGACTCGGTGTGCCCGCTTGTGACGAAGGTGCACCACGAGGTCAAGGTGCGTGCCGGAAAGGGATATCGCGTCGTCTACGTGGGACATGAGGGTCACGAGGAAGCCGTCGGCACCATGGCCGTCGCTCCACATGCGATCAGCCGGGTCGAGACCGTTGCCGATGTCGATGCTCTCGGGGACATCTCCGAACCGGTCGCCCTGCTCGCTCAGACGACGTTGTCGCACCGTGACTGGTCCGATGTGGCTGACCGGGTGCGGGAACGTTTCCCCGACGTGTGGACCCCGGGTCGGAGCGACCTGTGCTTCGCGACGACGAATCGACAGAGCTCGCTATTAGAGATGGCGCCACGCTGCGACGCCGTCGTGGTAATCGGTTCGGCAAATTCATCCAATACGACCGCCCTTGAACGGCTCGCGCGGGAGTCGGGTTGTGCGCGGGTGGTCAGGGTCAACTCGGCCGACGAACTCCCCGACGACTTGGCTGGCATGGTGGGTGTAACAGCCGGGGCGTCAGCTCCTGAAGAACTGGTCGAGCAGGTCGTGGCGCGTCTCGGGCCGTCGGCTGGTGTGACCACGGTAAATGTCACGACCGAAGACGAATATTTTCCGCCTCCGCGCAACATCCGCGACCTGCAGATCGCGATCGAGACCGCGGTGACGGTGATGGTCGCCGGCGACCTGTTGTCGCGACCGAAGATGGATGATCGGGCGCTTCCGGCGTCGGTCGTTCTCGAGGGGCTCGAGCGATAATGGCCGATATGGCCCGGGGGCGCGGAGTTTCGGCGTTATGAGTTGGTCAACCGACACGCTGCGGTTGTTCCTCCACGTACTCGCTGCCGCCATCTGGGTTGGCGGGCAATTCGTTGTCGGTGGAGCTGTGCCGTCCCTACGCCGCTCTCACCCCGATGCTGTTGCTGTTCTGGCCCGAACGTTTGGGCGCGTGGCATGGCCGGCGTACGCAGTGCTGGTGGTCACCGGAATGTGGTCCCTCGGTTCTGTCGACCTAGGTGCGACCGATACCGGATATCAGGTTGCGCTCTTCGCGAAGGTGCTTCTAGCGGTGGCCAGTGGTGCCGCTGCCGCGGTGCATCAAACCGCGACGCGACGCCTTGGCCGAGCCGTTGGCGGGGCGGTGGCGTCACTCAGCGCCGTTGCCGCGCTCCTGGTCGCGGTCGGGCTTGATGCTGGGCTGTGAGGTGACGCGTCAGCGGCGCCGCTGCCCTGCGGTGAGAGCGATGCCGGTAGTTGTGACCATGGGAGCCGTCCTCAGTGGATGTGGCCCGTGGGGCGGCCCTGTCGAACCCGAGACCCTGTCGACGGTGGCAATGGTGCCCGAGGTGACCGCCACCGACCCGGCCCGCTCGCCCGATGCGATCGCCACACCGTGGTGCACGGACCTGTTGAACTTGGACGACGAGAGCATCACGCCCGAGCGCGTCATCACCGTCTACCGGGCGGTAGCCGACGACGCCCCTGATGAACTCGCGGTCAACCTGAGAATCGTTGCCGACGCAATGGCGGCCGGCGAGAGCCCTGCGGATTGGGTACTGGTACCGACTACGACGGTTCCACCCTCCACGACTACTTCATCAGCCAACTCGACGATTCCTGCAGATACTGGTGCAGCGGATGCATCGAATGCGGATTCTGATTCTCCGGAACCGGGACCTGATGCCGAGGTGCGTG
>RFST01000105.1 GCA_009923855.1 Actinomycetota bacterium | reverse complement strand
GTCAGCGGTATCAGCAACCGTGTCGACGACGACATCGGCTGCGCTGGTTAGGCCGGGCACGCCGGCCACGAAACCGATCGCACCTCCGGCAATCAGGCCGTATCGGCTCGGTGGAACCGTTCGAAGATGCGGTCGCGATCGGCGGCGGGCACACCCGGACCACGGTCGGCGACCGATACGCGGCCGGTGTCCACGACGACCTCGATTGGTGCAGTCGACGAGTCGAACTTGGCTGCGTTGTCGATCAGGTTCGACACTGCACGCGCAAGAGCCGCCGGTCGCACCATCACCCGCGAATCATCGGCCGTCAAAGTGACGACACGTCCGGTCCGCTGAGCCACACGCTCGATGACGGGCGCGATCACCTCGCCCACCACCACCTCAACCGGATCGGTGTCGTCGCGTTGCCCGCTGGCCACATCGACAATCTCATTCACCAGCACGGTGAGCTCGCGTGCCTCGTCCCGTAGAGCGTCGATGATCTCCTGACGGGTCGCCGCATCGAGATCGCCGTACCGGTCGAGCATGTCGAGGTTCGTGCGGAGACTGGTGAGCGGTGTGCGCAGTTCGTGCCCCGCGTCTTGCACCAGTCGGGCCTGATCGGCACGCGATCGTTCCAATGCGTCGAGCATTCGACGAAAGGCGGTGGTGAGACGACCCACCTCATCACGTGCAGAATCCTCCGGCATATCGACCGCAAGATCACCAGTTGCCTCCACGGTCTCCGCGGTTGCGGTCAATCGCCGAAGACCGCCGGTGATTCGCCCGGCAACCAACGAACCGGCAGCGGCTGCGAGAACAGCCACAGCAGCCACTAGCGCCGCAATCCGGGTACGCAGCCCTTCCAACACCTCGTTGTTCTCGCGGAGGTCACGCCCCACGAGAGCCACACCGTTGGGGAACCCAACGGCGCGAATGCGATAGTCGTGACGCCCGACCTCGGCAGTGCGAAAGCTGGTGCGGCCGCGACTGCCGATGAGTTCTCGTTCAACGCTCGTCAATTCAACGGTTCGCTCGAAGGTGGTGGCCACCACCGTGCCATCGGCCAAAACGGTTTGCACCGGATACCGATCAAGCGAGCTGCGCTCGGGCAGCCGCCCACCCTTCGCCACGACGTCCACGGCCACCGAACCGGCCTCGACCAGCGAACGGTCGACCGCCTCGGCCAGACGGTCGGAGGTAATGCGATACGCCACCAATCCGACCGCGGCCGTAGCCACCACCGAGGTCAGTGCCGCAGCGAGCGCGATGCGGGTACGGATACTCACGCCGCGTCACCGTCGCGCAACGTGTACCCCACACCGCGCACCGTATGGATCAGTCGTGTTGCGCCGTCGGTCTCTGTCTTACGACGCAGATAGCCGATGTACACCGCCAGATTCTTCGAGTCGGGTCCGAAGTCGTAGTTCCAAATGCGTTCGTAGATCGTGGTGTGATCCAACACGATGCCGGCATTCATTGCCAGCAACTCCAACAGGTCGAACTCGGTTTTGGACAGCTCTAACTCGGTGCTGCCACGCCACGCGCGGCGACTGGCCCGATCGACCTGCAGGTCGCCCACCTGGATCGCTGCATCTGTGGCGCTGTCATCGCTGCGTGAGCGGCGCAACAACGCGCGTAGACGTGCGAAGAGTTCACCGAGATCAAACGGTTTGGGCACGTAGTCGTCGGCACCGGCATCGAGCCCCGCGATGCGATCACCAGGCTCGGTGCGCGCCGTCAACATCAGAATCGGTACCTGCGACCCTTCAGATCGCAGCACGCGGCACACGGTGATGCCATCGATCGCGGGCATGGACACATCGAGAATCACCACATCACAGGGCGTGTCGCGCAGCACATCAAGTGCTGCGGCGCCGTCGGCAACCGCAGTGACGCGGTAACCCTCAAGCCCCAAGGCACGCTCGAGTGAAGTCCGCACGGCGCGGTCATCGTCGGCAAGCACCACATGGGGGCGCTCGGCGGATACATCAGTGTGCACGTTCGCAGTACAGCAGATCGGGGTGAGAGTTCGGTGAGAATGTGCCGATGGCACCCGACCCGCATCCCGTTCGCACTTTGGTGCTGGTCGCCTGCGGAGTGGCTCTCGGTGCGCTGACACGGTGGATGATCACCGGAGCGGATCTCGGGGTGTGGGCCACGCTCGTAGCGAACACCGTCGGCTGCGCGGTAGCCGGGCTGGCTGCTCGTCACCGGCCAGCGCTGCGAGCGTTCTGGCTCACCGGAGTTGCCGGCGGCCTGTCGACACTGTCGGCTATCGGTGTCGACACCCGCATGTTGTGGACCGACGGGCGCGGCACGACCGCTGTGGTCTATGTCGCCGCCACCTGCGCCGCCGGGCTGGGGGCGGTCGCCATCGCACGCACAGCGACAGATCGGGTCGTGTCATGAGCCTGCTGTGGCTGGTGCCCGCAGTCATCGCCGCTGCCGCGGTCGGTGGGGGCCTGCGACATGTGATGGCGCTGGCCACAGCGCGTGGGCTCGATGCGGCAAACCTGCTCGGCTGCGCAATCGCGGGTGTCGCTGTTGGCCGCGGGATCACCGGCGATGCCGCAACGGTGCTGGTGATGGCCGGATGCGGCTCACTCACGAGCCTGTCGGCTGTGCTCGTTGATGTGCGGTCGGTGCGTGCGGCGGCGGGTGCGGTCGCACGGATTGTCGTCGGTGTGGCCGTGGTGGCCACGGCAGCAATGTTCGCTGGGTAAACGTACGGCGTTACGACGTCGCGAGCACGCGCAGCGGCAGCCGTCGTGGTCCGCGGATCTGACCCACGCTCCACGTGACGTCGCCGTCGACAGTGAACGACGGGAACCGGGCGACGAACTCCTCGATCGCGACCTTCAACTCGAGACGGGCGAGGTTCGAGCCGAGGCAACGGTGAATACCAAGTCCGAATGCGCCATGACGGTTCACCTGACGATCGATCACGAACTCAGTGGCCCGTTCGAACTGCGCCGGGTCGCGGTTTGCCGCGGGGAACGGCAACAGCACCCAATCGTTCGCCTTCATCGGGCACCCGTGGAAGTCGTGATCTTCTTTCACGAGGCGTGCCATGGTCACCGGCGCGTATGCCCGGAGGAACTCCTCGAGGGCGAACGTCATCACCTCGGGGTCGGTGGCGAGCCGCGACAGATCATCGGGATGAGTGCCGAGGTGCCACAGCGACGAGCCGATAGCCGACCAGGTGGTGTCGATGCCTGCGATGAGCAACAACACGATCGACCCGCGCACATGCTCGTGCGACAACTTGTTGCCATCGATCTCAACGTTCATCAGGTAGGTCGTCAGGTCGTCGCGGGGATTGTTGCGGTGATCGGTGATCTGTTCGTCGAGGTAGGCGTCGAGCAGGCCCATGAACTGCATCCGCTCCTCAACTGGCTCGTTGATGCGCTCGAGAACGTCGTGCACGAACCCGCGGAACAACTCCTCGTCTTCGGTGGGGAAGCCGAGCATGCGCGCGATCACATTCACCGGGATCGACTGCGCGTACTGGGTGGCACCGTCAACGATGGACTCGCCATCGGTGATATCACCCATGCGGTCAAGCAGGTCGTTGCACAGGCGCCGCACTTCGGGTTCCCACTCGGCGATCACCTTCGGTGCGAATGGTGGCAGCAGCAGGCGGCGCGCGATGTTGTGGAACGGGGGATCGCTTGTGATGGGTGGGGCCGGGCCAACCGCCGGCGCCTCGATCATGGGTCGACCGGTGTTGACCACCACGCCCTGCGATGTGAAATGGTCGGTGTCGTAGGCGATCTCGTGCACGAATTCGTGACTGAATGGCGCCCACAGGCCGCTGTAGCGCTCGCTGCGCGCCATCGGGCACTCGGTGGCCTGGAACTCGGCCCAGATCTCGTGCGCGCGTTCGTTGTACTCGGGGACCGCATGGTCGAAGTCGTTCGCCCAGTCCGTGACCGGACCGTACAGGTCGGTGTGAGTGTCGTCAATATCGGTCATGGATGTCTCCCGGTGCTCTGAGGGGGGTGTCACTCGATGATCTTGATCGCGAACTCAGGACAGTTCGCCTCGGCCAGGCGAGCTTTGTCCTCGAGCTCGGCCGGCACCGATCCGTCGCCGATCACGACGGCGGTGCCGAAGTCGTCGACGTCGAACAATTCTGGGGCGATGGTGAAACAACGGTTGTGGCCCTGGCAGGTGTCGGTGTCGACTTCGACGCGCATGTACCCACACTACGCGCTTGTCAGGTGACCTGCGACACAGCCCCACTCCGGCCGAGTTCGGTCGGTGCGAGTATGGTTGCCGGTGTGGCTGCGATGACCTCCGCCGTGCTCATCGCCGCTGAGGGCGACGGCATCATCGGGCGCACCACCGCATGGCTAAGCGACGTTTCCGCTGCAGGCTGGTTCATCGCGGTCATCGCCGTGATCGCCTTCTTTGATTCGGTGGTACCGATCGTTCCGAGCGAAACCACGGTGATCATCGGCGGTGTTGCCGCCGGTGCCGGCGACCAGAACCTTCTGATGGTCATCATCGCCGGTGCCGTCGGTGCGTTTCTCGGCGACAACGCCGCGTACATCCTCGGCGGCCGCCTGTCGGGCCCAATCGGTCGACGAGCGCAACGCCGAGAGAAGCTCGCCAAACGTCTGCAATGGGCCGAGCGCCAGATCCGCGCCCGCGGAGGTCTACTGCTGGTGACCGCGCGGTTCATTCCAGGCGGGCGCACCGCGCTCACCGTGTCATGCGGCCTCACCCACCAACCCCGGGCATGGTTCATGTCGTGGGTGGCGATCGCCGTGGTCATCTGGGCGACGTACGCCGCTGTGCTCGGCTCGGTGTTCGGGCGGGCGTTCCAAGATGACCACACCGCAGCGTTCCTCATCGCCTTCGGCACGGCCTTGGCCATCAACGTGGCAATCGAAGCAATCCGCAAGGTGCGCCATATGCGCCGCGCCGCGGGCTGAGATCACGTAGCGCAATCAGCCACCGAGTCGGCGTGTGAACCCATCGGGGATCAACAAGTCGTTGGCATCGATGTCGTGTACCGAACCAATCCCCATACCCAACAGGGTGGAATCTATGCCGTTGCGCAGCACATCGAGCACGTTCTCGACGCCGGCTTGGCCATTGGCTGCGAGGCCCCACAGGTAAGCCCGTCCGATCATCACGGCGCGGGCACCGAACGCGAGAGCCTTCACCACATCTGCTCCACGCCGGATACCACCATCGAGCACGACCTCAATGTCGTCGCCCACCGCGTCGACGATGGAGGGCAGCACACGAATCGTGGCCGGGGTGCCATCGAGATTGTTGCCACCATGATTCGACACCGAGATCGCGGCGAATCCCGCGTCGACCGCTCGCCGGGCGTCATCCACACGAGAAATACCCTTGGCCATGCAGGGCCCACCCCAGGTGGAGCTGAACCACGCGAGGTCGTCCCAGCTGGGTTGTGGTGTGCCCATCCACTGACCATAGGCACCGAAGAAACCCGGCGGGGTCTCGCCAGCAGCCACTTGGGCTGGGGTCAGCATGTTCGGCGTGGTGAGGTCGGGCAGGGTGCCGCGACGGAGATACCGCCACAACCACTTCGGCCGCACGATCGCCGATGGGGCGTACCGCGCCATCGTCCGGAGGCTGAAGTCTTCGGGGAGCGGTGGTGAGCCCCAGTCGCGACTATGGCTGAACGACCAGTCGAGGGTGAGGATCACCGCGGCGCGGGCCCGCTCCATCTGCCCTTCCATCCAGTCGCGATCGTTGATCCAGTACATCTGCAAGAAGACGTCGCCGCTGGCGCCGGCCACTTCTTCCATCGACTTCGACCCGAACGACGACAGTCCCATCGCGATGCCCCGTGCCGCGGCGGCGCGGGCAACGGCCACCTCGCCATCGGGGTGGACGGCCTGCACACCGGTGGGTGAAATCAGCACAGGCATCGACATGTCGACTCCCATCACGCTGGTGGCCAGATCGCGCTCGCTTGCACGATCGGCAACACGCGGTGCGAATCCGATTTCGCGGAAGGCCGCCTGATTGTCCTCGACGGTGAGGCCCGCCTCACTGCCGGCGATCAGCGCCTGATACACCTGCCACGGCAGGATGCGCTCGGCTCGCCGTTGAGCGACTGCCACCGATTCAAACCACGGATTACCCACGGCGACAGGGTACCGATCACGTTGCTCACGTGCCCGTCCGGCGCAGGAATAGCAACGACACCGCGCGGTTGGACCAACCATGAGTCGTTCCACTCCACCGTTGGCCACCATGACCGATGCTGTGCTCGAGGCCAGCGTCATCGGGTCGTTTTCTGCCATCGGCCCACGCCTCCGCGCGCGACTGCAGCACTGGGAGCCACCGGTAGACAACCTGCAGGGCCGCACCTATGTCGTCACAGGAGCAACATCGGGCATCGGTCGAGCTGCAGCCACCATGTTGAGCGCCGCGGGCGCACGCGTGTTCGTCACCGGACGTGACATTGCGCGCACCGCCCAAGCCGCGACCGACATCGCTGCGGCTGCTGGTTCCTCCAGTCCCGACGTTGAACCGATCGCCGCAGATATGGCCGAGCTCGATCAGGTACGCGCCGCCGTCGACGCCATCGCGTCACGTTGCGATCACCTCGATGGCGTGCTGCACAACGCCGGCGCGCTGTCGGCCACGCGCACTGAATCGTCTGCGGGGGTGGAGTCCACCGTCGCATCACAGGTGCACGGACCGTTCCTCGCCACCCACCTCCTCCTCGACCTGTTGCGCGCCGCGCCGTCGCCGGCACGGGTGGTCACCATGTCATCCGGCGGCATGTACGCCGCGCCGCTCACCGTCGACGGCCTGCAGATGCCACCCGAGTCGTATCGCGGTGCGGACCAGTACGCGCGCGTGAAACGCGCACAGGTCACCCTCACCCGCATGTACGCCGAGCGACTCGATCCCACCGGCAGCGACATCGTGTTCCATGCGGTCCATCCCGGCTGGGTCGACACCCCCGGTGTCGAAGAGTCGCTGCCCCGCTTCCATCGGGTGCTCTCACCGGTGTTGCGCACCCCTGAAGAAGGCGCCGACACTGCTGTGTGGTTGCTCGCCGACAACGGTGAACCCGCGACCACGACCGGCGGGTTCTGGTGCGATCGACGCCAACGCGGCATCCATCGCTTGCCGTCG
>RFST01000104.1 GCA_009923855.1 Actinomycetota bacterium | reverse complement strand
TCCTCCGTCTACCAGTTGCTTGAAGTCTGTATTGGCTCCGGTGGACAAGCCTCGGCCGTCAAACGGGGCGAGGAATGTCGTCCCCCCGTATTTTGCGTTATAGATCTCAGCCTCAGTCAGAGTTACTTTCCAAACATTGGTTGAGTCCTCCACATATTTGGTGACGTCTGCGTGGCCTGTGGCCTCTGTTTCGCCCATTCCGACCACCTTCTGCCCGCTTTGTGTGGTGAAGCTGAAGGTGAATGTGAAACTCAGGCCATTGTCAACGCAGGCTGTGCTGGTCTTCTGTGGGCCGACATACCCGCAATCTGTAATCCCCAACCCGTCGTTGTAGGTTGCCTCGTAGGGGTACACAGCTCCATTCAGTCCTGCTGCGAGCGACCCGCTAAACGTGACCTCGCTTGTACCGTTGTCGGGCAACCACTGCGACGTCCTCCAGGTGTCGTCACTGACCTTGACGAACGGGGTTTTGGCAGCGCCCACGCTGTCGGTGATCGAGGCCACCGCAGCGAGTTCGTAACTGTCGCCGACCAGCGTCACCTCTAGGTAGGCATACCCCGACTTTGAGTCGTACGCGCACACTGGGTCAAAGATGTAGACGTAGTAGTTCTTGCCACAGTTGGTCGGGCTGATGTCCAGAGAGGATGAGAAGGTCTCACCATTGTCCATTAGCGCCGTGAACGACACCGACTGCGTTGGGATCTCACCGTCGTTGTCCTCGTCGATCACCCGGGAGTAGGTGCCATCGAGCGGGCCGCCGTAGTTGGTGCTCGTTGCCAGCGAGTCGTAGACCCGTTCGACGCCGTCGAGGTCGCCACTGATCAGCGCGGTGAGTGTGTACTCGCGCATCTCGATGTCGTACTCGCAGGCTGGGTCGCACGTTGTACGTGGGGGTATCGGCTGGCACGCCACAGAACGTGTCGCTGAGCGTGACGTCGTAGGTGTCGCTTCCACCGGTGTAGGTCACCGTGATGGTGATGGTGCCGGTGGCGTTATCGGCGGCAATGGCGGTGCGCCATTCGTTCGTGCGTGTCGCCGATTGGTTGTAGGTGTTGGGCGGCGTGTCGTTGTCGGTCACATCGCTGACCTCTTCGAAGTCGCCGGTCAGGCTCACAAGGAGTACCACCTGATCGTTCTTGGGGTCGTACGAGCAGGTCACCGACTTGATCTCCACCACATATTTCGGGGTGTCCTCCTCAGGCGGGGTGTCGTCGGTGGGCACACCGCAGGACTCGTCGTTGATGATGGTGCGGTACACCTCCTCCTGGCCGTTGTCGCCGGTGGCGGTGAAGGTGACCAGCATGTTGCTACCTGTTGGCCAGATCGACGACCACTCGCCGCCTGACTCGGTGTAGACCCGCGACGGATCGAGGCTGTCGCTGACCTCCACGATCGCTGGGCCGCTGCCGTCTCCACCGGGCGAGACGGTCACGATGTACCCGCCATTCGGATTCGGCGCACAGTCCACGAGGAAGTAGAAGACGCCTGGGGTTTCATCGATGCCGCAGTCCTCGGCGGTGATGGTCTCGGTGGTAGTGACCTCCGAACCATCGGTGAGGGTGGCGGTGAAGACCACGGGGCGGTCAGCGCCGGTTTCCCACGTGGCGAACCAGTAGTCGGGACCCTCGGAGTACTCACGGCTTGGATCCACGCTGTCGGTGACCGACACGATGGCATCGGCATCGCCACTGACGTTGACTCGGACAATGATGCCCGGTCCATCAGCTGGCCCGCAGTCGACGTAGATCTTCACGTTGATCTCGCCGGGTGTTGCGCATTCGGCGATGTCGCCAAATGTTGGTGCGAAAAGGCCGGACGAGCTGTACCAGCCATCATCGTACAGGGTCCATACCTCACCGCTTGGCGCGATAAAGGCGGTACCGAGGAACACATCGCCGTTCGGTGGGCAGTCAGGAATCGGGCAGTCTTGGCTCATGCCTGGAATGTCCCAGATGTTCATGGTCGGTTCCTGGTCGGGGTCAGACGGCACCCATTCGCCACCCTGATAGTCCCAGCGCACACCGTACGAGTCGATGTAGCTCACCGGCGGTGCTTCACCCTCGAGGAAAGTGCCCTGCAATGGGGTGCTGCCGAAGCTCAAGGTGCCGATCGTCATGACACTCGGAACACGGAGGTACAGCGGTGGGCACGGGTTGCAGCTCACTGAGTAGCGGTAATCATCACCGGTCTCGCTGACCCAGTGGTAGTCCACATAGGTCCACAGCACACCGTCGGCGTCGATGACACGGTCGCCGTTGCGTGGCTGCTCTGGCGGGCAGTCCTGGTAGGGCTCGCAGTTCTCGTCCACCTGCTCGTCACCGGGTTCGCAGGGGTCGCACAGGTCGGCGTAGCCAGGAAGATCCTCTGTTGTCGAGTACACCGAGTAGGTCGATGACGTCTCCAACTCCCAAACCTCGCCGTTCCACGTCCAGCGGCCGTCGTATGGGTCGATCCACACGGTGCCGACGGTCGGTTGTTCGGGCGGGCACGGGTCGCAGTCCTCGTCGTTCGGGGTCCAGCGCTCGATGTACTCGTCGTCGGCCTCTGCGATGTCTGGGGTGCCCTTCTCGGTGATTTCCACCGTCTTCATTGGGCCCTCATCATCGGTGGTATCACCGGTGACGTCAGACTCGTCGTTGATGGGGCGACCCAGTGCGTCGCGGGCGTAGTCGGTGCCTGGAGGGCACGGATCGCAGAGATCTGTGTAGCCCGGAATCTCATTCAGCGGCGATGTCGGCCACACGCCTGAAGCCAAAATCGACTGCTTCTCTTCGTCGGTCAGGTCCTGGAAGTCGGAGAGGTTGAGCCATCCCGTCGCATGCCACAGCCACAGATCGCCGTTGATGTCGATCCAGTGCGGACGGCCGCCGTAGTAGAGCGACGGCTGGCTGTTGCCACCGACGGTAGGGCACGGATTGCAGAACTCTTGCCACCCAGGAATGTTGCGCAGTTCGGCAACAGCGGCGCCAGTGTCACGGCTGACCCACTGGCCAGCGGTGTAATCCCACATCTCACCGGTGACGGGGTCGGCCCATACGTCGCCGTCGAGGGGTTCTAGCAAGGTGCTGCGCTCGGGCACTCCATCGCCATTGATGTCGATGCCGTACGCGGGAGGGCAGGGCGAGCAGGCCACATCACCCATGGTGACGAGATCGATGTTGGTTGTGGAGCGGTCGAAATCAGGTGCGTACCACGCATCACCGGTGTACACCCAGCGCCATCCCATACGGTTGACGTACGTATCGCCCTCAACCGGATCGATCGGCGGGCACTCAAGGCAGTCCTCACCGCCGGGCATGTAGACGATGGACAGCACGTAGTTCTCGGGGTTGTCGACGTCCCTCCAGCCGGGGCCGACGTACTCCCATTCGTTGCCCTCGGCATCGGTCCAGCGATAGCCGTCGTACACCTCCTCAGGTGGGCATTCGACGGGCAGACAGTCATCGGGAACACCCGGGAGCTTGCCGCTTGAGTACACCGACTCACCGGTTGCTTCGTTGAACCAACCATTCGGGGTCCACACCCAGACGCGATTCCATGGATCGGTCCACGAGTCACCATCGGTTGGGTCTTCGGGTGGGCAGGGCAGGCAGTCATCTTGGTAGGCGGGCACGTCGTAGAGGCGCCGGTACGCGTCGCCGTCGTCATTTGTCCATGCGCCGTCGGCGTATGTCCAGGTTTCGCCTGAGGTCGAGGTCCACGCGCTGCCGTTCGAGGGCTTGGTCAGTGGCGGGCACGGATCGCAGCCATCGATGAAGCCGGGAATGGACGCGGCATTCACCGCGGTGTTTCCTGCACTGTCATGCCACTCGGCGCCGGTGTAGGTCCACGTCGTGCCAAAGCGGTCGGTAGTGGTGGCACCTGGTGCGGGTGGGCCGACGCTGTTGCAGTCGTACGTGGTGATACGCGGCTCATCGCAGGGCTCTTCTTCACATTCGTCGCCGGGGTCATCACCTGGGTCATCGCCCGGGTCATCACCGGGGTCATCGCCCGGGTCATCGCCTGGCTCGTCACCGGGGTCATCGCCCGGGTCGTCGCCTGGCTCGTCACCGGGTTCGTCGCCTGGAACCTCGCCGGGCACTTCTTCAGTTGTGATTTCAGGAACCTCTTCGGGCGGTGGGGTGCGCAACTCGGGATCAGCGATCAGCGGGTTGCCACAGGCGCAGCGCACCACCGGCAGACCGTCGTCGTTCAGCAGCACTGCCGTGCCCTTCTCGAGCACAGCGGTGTAGCCGTATGCGGCACCGTTCTTGAAGCCGAACATCGTCAATTCGACGTTTTGGGTGAGGAAGGCCGGGGTGAGCGACGCGAGGAAATCAGGAATGTCGGAGGTGGCGATGCGCTGCACCCGGGCCCATTCACGGGCACGGTCGGGATTCGCCTCGAAGAAGGCGATCATCCCGGCGATATCGCACACATTTGACCCGGGGCCGCCGTACGTGCCGCGCGGGGCGGCATACAGGCCCTCGGAATCGGCAGCGACCTCACCCTCGGTGAGGTCATAGGGGTAGTCCTCGGACAACTGTCCGGTTGCGAACGATCGGGTGAAGGAATCGGGGCCGACTGCGCCGACCCGTGAGATGAACACGGTCGACGCCTCGGCTTGGGGCGGTGACGAATCACCCCCCAGCGTCAACAGGCCGATCGCGCCGCCCAGCAGCGCACCGACCAGGACCAAAACGGTCACAACAATCTTCCGGTTCATCCCCTTACCTCCGAGTTAGGAGCCTGCAGGCGACTGTAGTCACTACAGGAATGTGTCTCTGTCACCGTACAGAGCACCGAGCGGGCCATGCCTCGCAATTTTCTCGACAGAAGATCTGGTCGGTCAGGTACCGCAGAATGTGCGGTACCCGGGTGCATCAGGCCCAGGTGTGGCGAGTGCCTCGGCGCCAGCGGTTACATCGAATGGCGAGGTCAACGCATCCAGCACCTGCATGAACGGGGTGATGTCCCCGTCGGTTGCCGCCGCCAGCACCCTCTCGACCTCGTGATTCCGCGGGACATACACCGGTGTACGTCCACGCATCGCGCCCGCATCGACCCGGGCGAGTGATTGCCACCGGTGAACCCATTGCTCTGCGTCATCGGCGCCGAGGGTGGCATGTTCCCATGCCCTCGTATCGCCATCTGCCACATCGACGAGTGCGCGCACGGCCATGGTGAGGTCCAGTTGATGGGCCTGTGCCATGGCCACGAGGTCCGCGACTAGGGTGCGCGCATCGGCGCTGTCGTCAAGCCCGACACGATGCAGCATGTGGGCATGCCAGCGCTCGGAGAACACATCGCTGAACGTGCCGAGCACCTCGCTGGCGGGTTCCACCATCGCTTCGGGGTCCACACCGGCATCGGCTGCCATCAGTGCCAGAAGGGTCTCGGCGAAACGAGCGAGATTCCACTGGGTGATACCCGGCTGGTTCCCAAAGGCATACCTGCCGCCATGGTCGATGGATGAGAACACGGTGGCCTGGTCGTAGCGGTCCATGAACGCGCACGGGCCGTAATCGATTGTCTCGCCCGAGATCGTCACGTTGTCGGTGTTGAGGACACCGTGGATGAAACCCCACGTCATCCAGCGAGCAACGAGATCGGCCTGCACAGTGAGAACCTGCTCGAAGAGCGCGAACGTCGGTGTCGACGATGACGCAATCGACGGATAGTGGCGCGCGATGGTGTGGGTGGCGAGCGCACTCAGCAGGTCGAGGTCGCCGGTGGCCGCAGCGAATTGGAATGTGCCGACCCGGATATGGCTCGACGCCACGCGCACCAGCACTGCACCAGGCAGAGTCGTCTCGCGTCGGACATCCTCGCCGGTGGCGATCACGGCAAGAGCCCGAGTTGTGGGCACACCAAGAGCGTGCATTGCTTCGCCCATCAGATATTCGCGCAGCATCGGCCCGAGTGCGGCCCGGCCATCGCCACCGCGGGCGAATGGCGTGCGGCCCGACCCCTTGAGGTGTACGTCGAGGCGTTGGCCATCAGGGGTGATCATCTCGCCGAGCAGCAACGCCCGCCCATCGCCGAGTCGCGGCGAGTACGACCCGAATTGGTGTCCGGCATACGCCAAAGCCACCGGTTCGGCACCTGCCGGGGCAGGGTCGGCGAGAAGCGCTCGAATGCCGTCGGGGGCGCTCAACACCTCAGGGTCGAGACCAAGTTCTGTGGCCAGCGCGGCGTTGACGACCACCGGCGTCGGGTTCGTTACCGATTCGGCTTGCCACCACTGGTATAGCCCCGGCAGATCGCGCACGAATGAGTTGTCGAAACGGAACATCTCGAGCGCGGTCCGCGTCATAGGCGTGACCCTAGGGCGTGCTGTAGGGCTCGCTCCACCGGGAGAAGAACGGAATGGTCACGTGGGCAATCGGGCCGATACCGACCGCATACGCAAGAGTTCCCACACCAATTGTGCCGCCGAGCAACACGCCGATCGCGACAACGGCGAGTTCGATCACGGTGCGGACCACCCGCACCGAGTGACCCCGGCGGGCGATACCGGTCATCAGGCCGTCGCGCGGGCCCGGGCCCATACGCGCTCCGATGTAGAGCCCAGTGGCCACACCATTCAGCGCAACCCCGCCGGCCATCAGCGCGATTCGAGCTGCGAGAGGGTCGACCTCGCCGATGACAGCAAGCGTTGCGTCCACCGACGCACCGACCAGAACAGCGTTCGCGAGGGTTCCCACGCCTGGGCGCTCACCGATGGGAATCCACAGCAGCAGTACCACGAAACTCGTGACGATGATCACGCGCCCGATCGGCTGATCGATACGGTCGGCAACCCCTTCGTGGAACACATCCCACGGGGCAAGGCCGAGGCCGCCTCGGAGTACCAGCGCCAACGACACGCCGTACAGCGCGAGGCCGACCACCAACATTGTCGACCGTCGCCACACCACGACGCGAAGTGTGTCAGGTGGGGATGAGCGCGTCGGCGACCTCGGCGATCACCGACTCCTTCTCGGCAAGGGGTGGCAGTAGCACGATCTGGTCGAGACCGGCCGCGTGTAACTCGCCGACCCGCTGGCGTAGCTCATCCGCCGTGCCCACGAGGCAGGTCCGGTCGATCAATTCAGGGGTCACAAAACGCTCCTCGTCGTCCTCCACCCAGCAGTTGTGG
>RFST01000103.1 GCA_009923855.1 Actinomycetota bacterium | reverse complement strand
GTTCGTTGGCATTCAGCGTGGCCACCCGTCCGCGAACATCCTGCAGTTCAGCAGCGATGGCCTCGGCGCGCTCAAGTAGCTCGCCAGGGGAGGTGGCATCAGCGCCCGACAACAACGTGTCGAGTTCCCATGCCACCTCGGCGGCGGTGAGGTCGGTGCTGGGGGCCTGCGCGTCGTTGCTCACGGTGTCATTGTGGTGCGCGATAGGCCCGCTGGCACATCGGAGTGCGTGGATGACCTCACACGACGCGACAGCCGTGCTGTGTCACAAGGTCCCGTCCCGGTATCCCATCGCGGTGTGACGCTGTGACGCGCCGACACGCGGTCGCTGCGTCATGAAATTGGCGTCCCGAAGCCCACTGCGACGTGTCTGGTGACCCCTGTCACACAGCCGTCTGTGACTCCGATGGAACCGGACTGCAGGGATATGGTCGCACAGTGCCCCCCAGTTCACCCGCAGGACAACTCGATGACATGTCGAGTTCGGTGAACACATCCGCAGCGACTCATCGATGGACCCCCGGTCGCAACGAGATGCTGGCGATCCTGTCAGCGATCATGGCGCTGATGGCCATGGCCATCGACTTGATGCTCACCGGCTTCGACGAAATGCGCGCCGCCTTCGGGTTGGACCCCACATCGAATGAAGTCGCGAACGTCATCACGGTGTTCTTCATCGGTCTCGCCGTCGCCCAGTTGTTCTTCGGGCCAATCACCGACCGCTTCGGGCGTAAATCGGTGCTCTATGCGAGCGTGGTCATCTACGTGATCGGCGCGGTGGGGTCGGCGTTGGCGCCCTCCCTCGGATGGCTGCTGGTCGCCCGTTTCGTGTGGGGAATCGGCGCCGCTGGGGCGCGGGTGGTGGCTACGGCGGTGGTACGCGACTACTTCGAGGGCGTGCAGATGGCCAAGGCGATGTCGCAGATCATGGCCGTGTTCATCATGATTCCGGTGGTTGCTCCCACCCTGGGTGCAGCGATCATCGCTATTGCGCCGTGGCGAACCGTGTTCTGGGCCTGTGCGGTGTGGGCACTGATGATGTCCGCCTGGTCGTTGCGTCTGCCCGAGTCACTGCCACCCGAGAGGCGACGCCGACTCGACCGCCGCGATATCACCAGCGCATATGTCGAGTTCGCCCGTACGCGTCCGACCATTTGGTATTCGATTGCGTCGGTGTTCTTGCAGGCCTGTTTCACCATGTACCTCGCGTCATCGGAGTTGATCGTGAGCGAGATATATGGCCGTCGCGAACAGTTCCCGTTCATCTTCGGCCTCACCGCGCTCGGCTTCGCGGTGGCGGCAGCGTTGAACGGTCGTGCCGTGGGCATGTTCGGTGTGCGGCGGGTGATCTGGGCCGTGCTCGGCATTTTGATCACCGGTTCGGCGGTGCTCACCGTGGTGGTATCCGTGGTTGATCAGCCCTCGTTCTGGTTCTTCATGCCCGGCATCGGGTTGATGCTGATGATGTTCATGTTCTTGATGCCGAACATGAGCGCCGAGGCACTGCAACCGGTGCCACACATTGCCGGCACGGCATCGGCTCTATCGGGTGCATGCCGCATGGCGGGCGGGGCAGTACTCGGGGGCCTTGTGGCCGCCCGAATCGACACATCGGTCACGCCATTCGTAGTGGCGTTGCTGGTGTTCGCTATTGCCGCTGCCGTCTGTTCGGCCATCGCCGTGGGTCGTCCTCGTGGCGCATCGGCACCAGTGATGGCGGGTACCGCTGCATCCAACTGACCTCGACCGAACCCCCGTGTCGTCGAGTTGATGTGGTCAGCAATGACGACGATGCGCCCGCAGCCCCCACGGCGGGTACCCTGCGGGGCGTGGACGTGCGTATCGGAGTGACCCAAGCCCCCCGCGAGCTCAACATGGACATCGACGACGATGGGCGTGACGATGTGCTCGCCCGCGTTGACGCCGCCCTTTCGGGTGCGGTCGATGTGCTGTCGCTGACCGATCGCAAGGGGCGGACCGTGTCGGTGCCGTCGGCGAAGATCGCCTACGTCGAGGTTGGCTCGGCCGAGGGCGAGCGCCGCATCGGCTTCGGTGGCTGACACCGACATCTTCCGCGATCTGCCGGCCATCCCCGAGCGGCGGGTGGCGGTACGCCCCACCACCGCTGGCCTAGCGGCGGTGCGTCGTCACGATCCGTGGCTGTTTGATGGTTCCATCGCTTCGGCGAGCCCGGACGACCTTCCTGCTGGCGCGGTGGCGGTGGTGTTCGACGATCGGCGTCGTGTTGCCGGTGTTGGCCTGTGGGACCCGGCATCGCCGATCCGGGTGCGCATGCTGCATGCCGGGGGTTCATGTGATGTCGGCGCGGAATTGTGGCGCCAACGTCTCGCCGAGGCTCTGGCTCGCCGGTCGTCGCTGGTTGATACACCCGACACCGATGCGTGGCGCTGGGTGCATGGAGAGAACGATGGCCTGCCCGCGCTGATCATCGATCGATACGCGGACACCGTGGTGGTGAAGCTGTACAGCGCCGCCTGGTTGGCCCACCTACCGTCGGTTATCGACGCGATCATGGATGTCGCCCCGTTCGCGGTGCGCCGCGTGGTGGTGCGCGCCGCTCGCACCGTGGCAGATGCCGCGCGCGCGGCCGGCGTCGCCGATGGCAGCACGGTTGTGGGGACGGCCCCCGATGCGCCGGTGCGATTCGTGGAGCGAGGTTTGCAGTTGCGTGCCGATGTGGTGCGCGGCCACAAGACCGGACACTTTCTGGATCAGCGCGACAACCGGGCCCTCGTGCGTTCGATGGCATCGGGTCGCCGCGTGCTCGATGTGTTCTCCGCCACCGGCGGGTTCGCTCTTGCTGCCGCAGCGGGTGGAGCGGAATCGGTAACGATGGTGGATGTGAGTCGACCCGCGCTGGATACGGCGCGAGCGAACATCGCCGCAAACTCGGATCTGGTCGATGTCGCGGCCTGTGACGTCAACGACGTATGCGGTGACGCCATCGAGGTTCTCGACCGGTTCGCCGCCGAGGGACGCACCTGGGACCTCGTGATTGTGGACCCACCCTCGTTTGCTCCCAATGCCGCATCTCGGGCGCGGGCCCTGCACGCCTACCGGCGTCTCGCTGCGGCGGGTCTGCGCGTGACCGAATCTGGCGGCACCATGGTGCAGGCGTCATGTTCGGCGCGTGTCGACGTCGATGAGCTGGCCGATTGTGTGCAACGCGCCGCGCGCCACACGAATCGACGGGTGCGTGAGCAGCGACGGACGGCTCACCCGATCGATCACCCCATCGGGTTCGATCGTGGTGCCTACCTCAAAGCGCTGTATGTGTCGGTGGCAGCGGCCGGCACGAAGAACTGACGGATCAGAGGTTCGAACGTCGACAGCGGTGCGCTTGTGTAGTCCGGGTCGAATGCGGTCTGGTCGTACTTCGCGCAGAACTCCTCGGTGTACTCGAAGTACGGTGAATCACGGAACTCCTCACGGGCATCGCGATTCCAGCCGAGGTGATGCCAGAAGTAATAGCCCTGGAAGATGCCGTGGTGCAGCACCATCCAGTGATTGGCCTCGGAGACGAATGGTTTCACGATGCCAGCGGCGATCGAGGGGTGGTTGTTCGGCGCCAGCGTGTCGCCGATGTCATGGAGTAGCGCGCACATCACATATTCGTCATCGCGGCCGTCTTCCATGGCGCGTGTCGCGGTCTGCAGGGAGTGCTCCAGACGGCTCACGGGGAATCCACCGTCGTCGCGTGCCAGCATCTCGAGTTGGGTGAGGATGTTCGCCGCCGCCATCGCCTGCGTGTGCTTCATCTCACCGGCGATGATCTGCCAGTCGTCGGCGGTCGACTCGTCGAAACTGCGAAAGGTTGCATGCGCGGTCATGGACGAACCCTAGACGAGCCCGCACGGGGTGATCGACGCGGATATGCGCCACGGTGGGGCACCGGTGGGGCAGACTCGGTGGCGATGTCGACGCTCTCCGACGTGATCCGCCAGAACACCGACCTCGACCGTGATGAGGCGTCGCATCTCATCCGGCTTGTCTCCGAATGGGGAATGATCGCCGATCTGTCATTCAGCGACTTGTTGTTGCATCTGCGCGATGGGAACGGCGCATGGTTCATCGCGGCGCAGGTGCGGGCCGCCACCGGTCAGACAGTGTTCGACTCCGACATGGTGGGTGTGCCGACCGGTGCTGACGTCGTGGCCCTACTCGACGATGCAACCTCCGGCGACGTGGCGGACGGCACCATGTCGGTGGATGGCGATGATCCACTGGAAGTGCTGGCAATCCCGGTACCCCACGCCGGCCGGGTGGTGGCGGTGTTGACCAGGGTGCGTGCACCGCGCCCGAACCGGCGTCCGGGTGAACTCGAACGTGTGTACACCGAGGTATTCACGCATTTCACGTCGATGATCGCCGCGGGCAAGTTCCCGTTCGCCTCGCGTGTGGGTGACTCATCGTCGGCGCCGCGCATCGGCGATGGCGTGGTCACGATCGACGCCGAGGGAATGGTGCGGTATGTCTCACCGAATGCGAACTCGGCATTGCACCGGGTGGGCATAATGTCGAATCCGGTCGGCACCTCGTTGCAGGAGTTGGGGTTCAATGACGAACCGGTACGCCACGCGGTGGAACGTCGTCTTCCGGTCATCGAGGAATTCGAGCAGGGTCGCGATGTCACCTTGCTGTGTCGGTGCGTGCCGCTGCTCGACCCTGACGACGATGGGGTGCGGGGCGTGTTGATGATGATGCGTGATGTCACCGAGTTGCGGCGTCGCGATCGGCTGCTGTTGTCGAAAGACGCCACGATCCGTGAGATTCATCACCGGGTGAAGAACAACCTGCAGACGATCTCATCGTTGCTGCGCCTGCAGGCGCGGCGGCTCACGCACCCAGAAGCAATCTCAGCGGTGGGGGAGTCGGTGCGTCGAATTCGCACGATTGCGCTCGTGCACGAGGCCCTCTCTCGCGAACCCGGCGAGGATGTGACGCTGCTCGAGATTGTGCGGCCACTATTGCGTCTGGCAGAAGAAGGGTTGCAGTCGCCCGACCGTCCGGTGCGCTTCACCGTTGAGGGCGATGGTGGTCGGGTGCCGGCCACGATTGCCACGCCGCTGTCGGTGGTGCTCACGGAGTTGTTGCAGAACGCGGTCGAGCATGGGTTCGGCGACGGTATTGGCGGCGATGTCGTGGTGCGTCTTGCCCACGACAGCGATCGTTTGCACATCACGGTGGTGGATGACGGCCGTGGTGTCGACCCTGGATTCGATCTTGAATCAGCCGAGGGCCTTGGTCTGTCGATTGTGCGCACGCTGGTGACCACCGAGTTGGCCGGCACGATTTCGATTGCTGCGGCGACCGCAGGCGATCTGGTGGCCGCTGGTCTCGATAGCAGCGGCGGGCGCGGCACGGTGATCGAAATGGATGTGCCGACGTTCGGTGAATGAGCGCGGCACCCGCTGACGCAACCCGATAATTCGTCACCTAATCGTCATCTGATCGTGACGTGAATGTCGTCACAATTGCACGAACTGCGATGTATTGACGGCGTGACGGCGCCGTTCGGTGGCACACTTCGCGACGTGGAGAATGTCTACTCAGCCGGTGTCTGGACGGGGTGGTCCGCGCCGATCATGGTGGTTGCCGCCACCGTCGTGGCATGGATGGTCACGCGGGTCAGCGGTGTGGTGCTGCGGCGCGTGGTGCGTCGCCTTGCCGACCGTGCCGTGCGCGCCCAGGCGGGACCGTGGCGGGTGCGCTCGCGACGTCGTGGCGAGGAGTCAAACGCTCTGCACGAGCAACGCCGTCGTCAACGCGTTGATGCAGCGGCGCGGATGATCAACCATCTGGTGTCGGTCGTGGTGTGGCTGATCGCGCTCATCGTCGTGTTCCACCTCCTCGAGGTCGATGCGGCGTTCTTCTTGTCGAGCGCGGGCTTCATCGGTGCCGGTGTGGCCATCGGTGGCCAACACAAGGTGAACGACTACCTGACGGGGCTGCTCGTGCACTTCGAGGACCGCTATGGCGTTGGTGACCTGATCGAGTGGGAGACCCCCTCGGGCGGCATGGTGCGCGGGGTGGTGGAGAACGTGGGGCTCTTCACCACGCGGGTTCGCGAGGGCGACTCATCGGTGCACATCCCAAACCACGCTCTGGCCCATGTCCGCAACCGATCCCAAGAAGCTGCAGCCACTACCTTGCACCTGCGGGTTGGCTCACGCGTGGACGAAGCTGCGGTGACCTCGGCGTTGCGCGATCTCGCGGGCGAGCCCGGGTTGACCGACGTGCTCTTTGTGGGTGATATCGCGAGTCATCAGCCCGACACCGGCGAAATCCGCGTTGACGTCATGACGCCGCGACCGCTGGATTCGCGGTTGCGTGAACGCCTAGAGCGACGCGCGGAACGACGGCTCGGCGCACAGGCCGCCGATGATGACCGCCCACTGGTGTAGCGGACGACTCGGTGGGCGTCAGCCCACGGTTTGCGCGCGGCGAGCCTTCTCGGCGGCAGCGCGCTGACGACGGATATCGCGCCGTTCCTCCTCGGAAAGGCCTCCCCACACGCCAGAGTCCTGGTTTGTGGCCATGGCGTAGTCCAAGCAGTCACCGGTGACGGCGCATTCGCGGCACACCCGCTTCGCCTCCGCGATCGCCACCAGCGCCATGCCGGTGGTGCCGATCGGGAAGAACAACGCCGGGTCGGTGTCGCGGCAGAGAGCGCTGTCGCGCCAGTCGTCGTCGGCGGTATCCAGAGCGGGGTTCGGCAGCGGGTAGGTCACGTTCGGCGATCTCCTCGTGTCGGGCCACCGAAGTGGCGGTCGGGGGGTGCCCCACTCGGGACGGCGGAGACGGTAGGGGCTGATCGTGCCGGTATCAAGAGTTCACCGATAGTTCATGCATCAATATCGGTAAACGAGATATCTCATTCTCGGTAGTGATAATCCGAATCGGTCGTATCGGGCATGTGGCTCACGATGTTCATCACCGCCTCCCAACCTGCGGCTACCGTGCGCTCATGGGCGTAAGTAGGTGGCAATGACGCTGATTGTGGCGCATCGGGGCAGTCACGACATCCAGCGCGAGAACACCGTCGCGGCGTTCAGTGCTGCCGTTGCTCGCGGTGCCGACGGCATCGAGCTCGACCTGCGCCGCAGCCGTGATGGGGTAGGCGTCATTTACCATGACCCCGCCCTCGCCGATGGCCGTGTGATCGCCGACA